>JBBTTN010000092.1:0-2068 GCA_038064235.1 Patescibacteria group bacterium | reverse complement strand
CGACATTCCCATTTATCTCGGCTTTTTAGTGGCAGCGGTGATAGTGGTGGCGGGCGTGGTGGTGGTGACGGAAGCGGAGCGACCGATTCCGGTTACTTATGCCAAGCAAGTGCGCGGGAATAAACTTTATGGTGGCACTTCCACTTATTTGCCGATTCGTTTAAATCAAGCGGGCGTGATGCCGATTATTTTTGCGTTGTCCATTTTGCTTTTTCCACAAATGATTGCCAACTTTTTTAGCACCTCATCTATTGCGATTTTGAGTACGGTTTCAAGTTTTATGCTGACCCTCCTTAATAATTCTTGGCTTTACGCCATTGCTTACTTTTTGTTGGTATTGATGTTCACTTATTTTTATTCGGCAATTACTTTTGACCCCGAAGCGATTTCGGAAAATTTGCAAAAAAGTGGCGCGTTTATTCCCGGCATTCGTCCAGGGCGACCTACCAACGAGCACATTAGTAAAATTGTGACGCGGTTAACTTTAGTGGGCGCGGTGTTTTTGGGCGTGATTGCGATGTTGCCGTTGGCGATGAGGGCGGTTACTGGTATTACGGCGCTGGCGATTGGCGGTACCGGTCTCTTAATTGTGGTTTCCACGACACTGGATTTAGTTAAACAGATCAATAGTCAACTAACCTTGAGAGAATATTAAGCTAATGCTAAACTAGGGTTATGACTGGTTTTAGTTTTGAGGGTAACAATGATGAATATTTTGCTCGGCGGGAGTTGGGGCAGGGCGCCGGCACTTTAGTGCGTTTAGTTTTTAAACTTTCGGGCGGGCGAATTAGCACGGTGAATAGCGCCAACTTTGTGTTAATATTAGTGGCGCTACTTTTTTTTATTTTATCGGGGGTAGTGCTTTGGTCCGGGCTTTAATAAATTTATGAATTTACCTCAAGCTTTTATTTTTATCGGCCGTTCCGGTTCCGGCAAGGGCACGCAGGTTAAACTGTTGCTTGAATATCTAAAAAAAGTTGATCCTACTCACTCGATGCTTTATGTGGAAACGGGCAGTTTGTTTCGGCAATTTTTAGCTTTGGATGGTTATTCCAGTCAGCACACTAAAGAAAAAAATTTAGCGGGCGAGCGGGGCGCGGATTTTATGGCGATTTATCTTTGGAGCGATTTTTTAATTAAGAATTTTGACACTAAACAAACTTTGATGTTTGATGGTTCACCCCGTTCACTCACGGAAGCGTTGGCGATGGAAACGGCTTTAAAATTTTATGGTTTTGCCAAAGCTAAAGTAATTTATTTAGATGTGACACCAGTTTGCGCCACCGAAAGATTAGAAAAACGTGGTCGCTCTGATGATTTGGCGCCTTGGGGGATTGCTAAACGCCTAGGCTGGTTTGAGGAGTCAGTTATCCCGGCAATTAATTATTACAAAAAAAGTGACTATTATGAGTTTGTTGACATCAACGGCGACCAAGAAACGGAGAAGGTCCATCAAAATATTGTGGCGCGGTTATGATTAAACTTAAATCAAAGTCCGAAATAAAAATAATGAGAGAAGGTGGCAAGCATTTGGCCACCATTTTAAATCAAGTGGCGCTGGCGTCTTTACCTGGCGTTTCCGCCAAAGCCCTTGATACCCTCGCTTTTAATTTAATTAAAAAAGGTGGAGATGAACCCTCGTTTCTTAACTATGCGCCACCGCGGAGTAAGGTTAAATTTCCGGCGTCGCTTTGTGTGTCAATCAACGACACCATTGTGCACGGCATCCCAAATGACGAAATGATTTTGAAAATTGGCGATACGGTGGGACTGGATTTGGGTTTAAAACATCGGGGATTTTTTCTGGATATGGCGGTAACAATAAAAGTAGGCGCGACTTTTGGTGAATCCGATCGCTTACTGGAAACGACCAAAAAAGCGTTGGAGGCGGGGATTAAAATGGCTCGAGCCGGTAAACCTTTGGGAGCGGTGAGTAATGCCGTGGAGCGAATAATTAGAGGCGCGGGTTATGGTTTGGTGCGAGATTTGGGTGGTCATGGTGTGGGTTATAAAGTCCACGAGGAGCCCGAGGTGCCGTTTCTCGGCAAGGGGCCCGGCTTCTGGGCAC
>JBBTTN010000091.1:0-3400 GCA_038064235.1 Patescibacteria group bacterium | reverse complement strand
CTGGATACTCGTAACGATGTGGGCGCGCTTTGGGAAAATTTTTGCATTGTGGAAAAAATAAAAGTTAATGGCAATACTCGTCGCTTGGTCAATAATTATTTCTGGCGTTCATATGCCGGGGCCGAAATTGATTATTTAGAGGAAGCCGGTGGTCGGCTAACCGGTTTTGAGTGCAAGTGGAGCGATAGCAAATATAGTTCCCCACAGTATTTTAGGGAATTGTATCCTAATAGCGCGATTGAATTGGTGACTAAAGAAAATTATCGACAAATTATTAAATAATAATAATGCCAGAAATTATTGCCTTATATCGTAAATATCGCCCGCGGAAGTTTAGCGAGGTGATTGGTCAAGATCATATTGTGGAGGCGTTAAGTCAAGCGGTAAAGGGTGCGGGGTTTGCGCACGCTTATTTATTTATTGGTTCGCGAGGTACGGGTAAAACGAGCGTGGCGCGGATTTTAGCGCGCGAGCTCGGCACCAAACCGGAGGACCTTTATGAAATTGATGGCGCTTCCAATCGCGGGATTGATGAAATTCGCGAACTCCGCGACGCGGTCACCACCTTACCATTTTCTTCACCAAAAAAAGTTTATATTATTGATGAGGTGCATATGCTCACCAAAGAAGCTTTTAATGCACTACTCAAAACTTTAGAAGAGCCACCTTCACACGTAATTTTTATTCTCGCCACCACTGAAGGTCATCGGGTGCCGGAAACGATTATCTCGCGTTGCCAAACTTTTAATTTTAAAAAACCCAGTATCAATGATTTAGTTAAAGCGATTTTAAAAATTGCCAAAGCGGAAAATTGGCAAGTGGAAACTGAGGCGGTGGAACTTTTAGCGATACTTGGCGATGGCTCCTATCGTGACGCCGTGGGAATGTTGCAAAAAGTGACCACAGCTTTGGCGGATAAAAAATTAACGGCGGAGGAGGTGGCGCGACTTACCGGCGCGCCCGGGTTACACTTGGCGCGCAGTTTAGTGGCGTCGCTCGGGGAGAGTAATTTGGAATCGGCGCTTCGGGTAATTGCTGAAGTGAATGAACATAATTATGACGCTAAAGTTTTTCTAAAAATGGTTTTGCGTTTAACGCGTTTGGTAATGATTATCAATCTCGCGCCAAAATTAGCGCCAAACTTTTTGCAGGGTTTAAGCGATGATGAAGTGAAGTTTTTAAAAGAAATGGCGAGCAAACCTGGGGCCAGCGCTTTTTCTAAAACGCTTCGTGAATTGCTCGTGGCCTACGATGATCTCGGTCGCGCCTACCTCCCAACCGCGCCAATTGAACTTGCAATCATCAAACTTTTAGGCGAGGCTAGAGGTTAGGATGCCCATAAGTTTAAAACAGATTAAAAAATTGCCTGATAGCCCGGGAGTTTACTTTTTCAAAAAAGGCAAAGAGATTCTTTACATTGGCAAAGCCACTTCGCTTCGCGACCGCGTCCGGAGTTATTTGGCGCACGAGCTGGCGGAAACGCGCGGGATGAGAGTGGCGGGTTTGCCGTTTATTGCCACGCGCGTGGATTACTTAACCACTGGTTCAGTACTCGAAGCATTGTTGTCGGAAGTGGAGTTAATTAAAAAACATCAGCCACCATTTAACACTCGTGAAAAAGATGACAAAAGTTTTCTTCATATTGTAATCACCAACGAAGATTATCCGCGCGTACTTCTGATGCGTGGCAAAGATCTCAAACCTAATAACCTAAAACCTATTCCTTCTACCTACGGTCCTTTTCCCAGTGGCTCGGAACTTAAGAAGGCCCTAATAATAATTAGAAAAATCTTTCCACACAGGAGCACCTGTGTGCCCTGCGAAGCCTTAGCGAAGCAGGGCCGGGTTTGCAGGCCTTGTTTTAACGCCCAAATTGGCCTTTGCCCGGGGGTATGTTCGGGGGCGATTAGTCAAAAAGTTTATTATCGGCAAATTTTGCAACTTAAACTTTTTTTAGCTGGCAAGAAAAAAAGTTTATATCGCGAACATGAAAGAGAAATGAAATTATTCGTTAAAGAAGAAAAATTTGAAGAAGCCAAAATTATTCGCGACCGTTTATTTTCCCTCAAACATATTCGCGATGTGGCTTTATTGACAGGACACCGAGTGTCCAACAATTTAAGACTTGAAGCTTATGATGTGGCGCATTTAAGCGGGCAAAATACGGTGGGCGTAATGGCGGTGATTGAGCGCGGGGAATTAATAAAAAGTGAGTATCGTAAATTTAAATTAAAAGGCGGAGCAAAAAATATTTCTAACGATACGGCTAATTTGAGAGAAATATTAACTCGTCGGTTGGCGCACCATGAATGGCCAATGTCAAAAATTATCGTGGTGGATGGCGGAATGGCGCAAGTTAATATCGCGAAAAAAGTTTTGGTAAAAAACAAATTAAACATCGCGGTAATTGGTGTGGTAAAAAATGAGCATCACCGCCCGAACAAATTAATTGGCGATACTAAAATTCTTAATGATGACCTGGCGCGGGAGATTTTGCTTGCTAATAGCGAGGCGCATCGTTTTGCCCTTGCCTACCACACCCTGATTCGTGGTAAAATAAATGGGTGAACATTAGTGAAGATTCGCGTTTAAAAAATAGGGAAGTTAACCCGCTAATTTTTTGGGGCGTCATTACGGTGGCGCTCGCCGTTTCATTGATTTTGATTTTAAATGCCGTTGGGGTGAGTGGCGGTGTTTATGTTTTACTGCTCATCCCCATTGTGGCGTATCTCGCGATTATGGGATTTTTCTTGATGTATGTTTCGCGACTAAATAAAGAGCGGAGCAAATTACTTTCGGAACGAATTGGGGTGGAGCAGGGGCGAGCGGAAGAATTTGCTAGGCTCAATAAAGAATTATCCGATTATGCCAAACAACTTTTTGATAAAGATTTTGAATTAACCCTTGCCAACAAACGCTTGCAAAGTTTGGAGCAGGCGAAGTCCAAATTTATTTCGGTGACGACACATCAACTCCGCACCCCGCTTTCGGCAATTAAATGGACCTTTCATATGTTGTTAAAAGAAAATCTGGGTAAAATTACGAGTGAGCAAAAAGATTTTTTACAAAAGGGTTACGATAGCACGCAACGGATGATTGCGATTGTGAATGATTTATTAAATGTTGATTATATTGAGGCTGATAAATCTGATTATAATTTTTTGCCGACCAAAATTGTGGAGTTGATGGAAGGCGTCATTTTTGAATTTAAAATTCCGGCCGAATCAAAAAAGCTTGATTTTAAATTTATCAAACCGCAAAATGTTTTACCCGACCTTAAGATTGATCCGGTAAAAATTTCCATGGTCTTGGAAAATCTAATTGACAATGCGATTAAATATAGCCCTGATAAAAGTAAGGTTACGATTTATTTAAAAGATGATAGAATGGATTTTTCACT
>JBBTTN010000090.1:8210-9721 GCA_038064235.1 Patescibacteria group bacterium | reverse complement strand
CCAACACATCTTTGGTCACATCAATCCCCGATTCTTTTTTGTATTCCTCGGCAATCCATTTAATAATTTTTTGGTCAATATCTTCACCGCCCATATGCGAGTCACCATCGGTGGATTTTACTTGAATGCTTTGTTCGCCCTCGCCACCAGCAATATCCAAAATGGAGATATCAAAAGTGCCCCCGCCAAAATCGTATACCGCCACCTTTTCATCTTTCTTTTTATTAAACCCGTAAGCCAGCGCCGCCGCCGTGGGCTCATTAATAATCCGGCGCACTTTAAAACCGGCAATTTCGCCAGCATCGCGCGTCGCCTTGCGTTGCGAATCGTCAAAATACGCCGGCACGGTAATCACCGCCTCTTCAATTTTTTCACCTAATTTGGCTTCAGCGTCTTTTTTTAATTTTTGTAAAATCATGGCCGAAATTTCCTCCGGTCGATGAAATTTTTCGCCCAATTTAATTTTAATTCCGCCGGCTTCCGCCTCTTCAATTTTAAACGAACTTAATTCGCGGTCGCGTTTAACATGCGGGTCGGAAAATTTGTGCCCCATCATCCGCTTCACGCCATAAATTGTATTTTGCGGATTAGTGATTGCCTGACGCTTGGCCAAGAGACCCACCAAACGCTCACCCGCTTTGGAAAGCGCCACAATGGAGGGTGTGGTGCGCACGCCTTCGGTGTTTTCAATAATTTTTGGTTCACCGCCCTCCACAAACGCCATCGCGGAATTAGTGGTGCCCAGATCAATGCCGAGAATTTTTGCCATAAAATTAAAAAGTTAAATGTTAATAATGTTATAAAGTTTCAAAGTTGCACTGCCCCAACTTTTACTTTCGCCGGCCGAATCACTTTGCCGTTTAAAGTATAACCCTTCTCCACCACTTCCAAAATCTGATTATCTTTCTCCTTTTCTGTTACGGTAATTGATTCAACCGAGTGATGCAAGTTGGGGTCAAACATCTGACCCAACGGTTTAATCGTTTCCAAACCATTTTGGGTTAAAATACTTTCTAATCGCGAGTAAATGTATTCTACACCTTGGCGCCAATTTAAAGCAACGGTTTCCCAAACTGCCTTATTTTGAAAGGCCATTTCAAAGTTATCCGCCAAACTAATCAATTCCAGCAACAAATCAGCTTTGGCAAATTTAGCAATTTCACTTCGCGCTTCCGTTTCGGACTTTTTTAGATTAACATAATCGGCTTTTAAGCGTTGCGACATTTCCAAATAATCCAGTTTTTCTTTTTGGCAAACAGCCAGCTTCTCTCTTAAATTTTTAAGATTTTTTTTTGCTTGCTCCTCGCCAGAAAATTCCTCGTCTACTAACTCGTCATCATCAACCAAAATATCGTCATTATTTTTATTATTATCCAAAGCCATTTATTTTTAAATTTATCGTTTACTCCATTGTGGCGCTTTGCGCGCTTTTTTAAGTCCGAACTTGCGTCGTTCTTTCATTCGGGAATCGCGCGTGAGCGTGCCAGCCTTTTTTAGCATTACTCGAATTT
>JBBTTN010000090.1:0-8200 GCA_038064235.1 Patescibacteria group bacterium | reverse complement strand
TGAGCAATCGCTTCCGCTTGCGAGTGAATTCCGCCACCGCTAACTTTAACCGAGATGGAAAATTTTGGTGTCTCTGTCGTTTTATCATCAACGGTGAGTTGCGCCAACGGTTTGATGGTCAACTTTTGCAATTCCTCACTCACAAAATAAGTTTTTAAATTACGATTATTGATCACGATTTCCGTTTTTACCGCCGGAGTCACCCGCACGCGCGCAATGGAAGTTTTGCGACGACCAACCGCTTCCACATATCTTGCTTTAACACTGGTAACCATAAATTTATTTAAACTTGAGTTTTTTGATAATCTCCGGACGCAGTTTATTGTTCGGTAACATTTTTAAAATCGCTTGGCGCAAAACTCCCGTATGCCCGTGTTTGGTAATCACTTCCGCCAAATCAAGCGAGCGCAAACCGCCCGGGTAACCGGTATAACGAATATATTTTTTGCCAGTCAACTTGGCAGGAAATATTTTTAATTTATCCGCATTAATAATCGTGACCGTCACACCGGGCAATAAATGCCGAGTAAAAGTTACTTCCTTTTTGCCCCGCAAAAGCAACGCCGATTCGCTCGCAACCCGACCCAAAGTTCTACCACTGGCATCAATTGTGTATTCTTTAGTCATTTTAAAAATTAAACAAATTCAATGATTGATTCCACGCGACCACTGCCAGCGCGAGGCGGTAATTTAAAAATCCGCGTATAACCACCGGCGCGTTCTTTGTATCGCGGACCGAGCGAATCCATTAAAGTTTTCACCGCCGTCTCTTGCCCGCCCAAACGCGCGCCGAGCAACCGGCGACCGGCGAGGGTGGACTTTTTTGCCAGCGTCACCAACTTTTCCACAAACGGCCGTAATTCCTTGGCTTTGGCCTCGGTAGTGGTGATTTTACCATGTTCAATTAAACCCACCGCTAAAGAACGAAGCAGGGCGCGACGTTGACCGCTTTCTCGACCTAGTTTTCGGTTATGATTATTATGTCTCATAGTGGCAGAATCCTAGCAGATTTACGGCTTTAAGGAAATACCGTTTTTAGCGAGTAATGTTTTGATCTCTTCAATCGCTTTTTCGCCCAAACCATCCATGGCGCTTAAATCCTCCTCGCGCTTACGCGCCAAACCACCGGCCGTGCGAATCCCCTCCTCCTCCATCACTTTAAGAATCCGCGAGGAAAAGCCGAGGTCTTCAATTCGCGTTTTCAAAAAGTCAGCTTCTTTTTTGGCTTTCTCCGGACTCACCGGTTCATCCGCCTCTTTGATTTTATTAACCACCTTTTCCGCCTTAACTGGTTCATCCACAAAATCTTCTTTAAAGCCCACCACCGCCTTAAGTTGATTAATCATAATCTCAATGGATTTTTCCAGCGCCTCTTTCGGCATGATTGAACCATCGGTTTCCACCGCGATTCGCAAACGATTGTAATCAGTGCGGTCGCCAACCCGCATATTTTCCACTTCATAACTCACTCGCCGAATCGGCGTAAACGAAGCATCCAGCCAAATCGTGCCCACCTCACTTTTATCTTTTTGAATTAATTCTTTCGGCAAATAGCCCAAACCTTTTTCCACTTGCATCTCAATTTCTAGATGCGCGCTTTTATCGGTCAGGGTGGCAATCACTTGGTCTTTATTAACCACCTCCGCCTGTCCGCCAATTTCAATATCACCAGCGGTTATCGTTTTCACTCCCTTGAGCGAAATCTTGGCCGTTTGCGGTTCATCAGTCGCCATTTGAAACTTAACTTTTTTCAAATTTAAAATAATCATAATGGCATCCTCCTTCACCCCCGCCATGGTGGAAAACTCGTGAGAAGCGCCAGTAATTTTTAACGAAGTAATTGCCGTGCCCGGAAGTGAAGAAAGAATAATCCGACGCAAAGAATTGCCCAAAGTTTGACCATAACCCGGGTAAAGACCTTCAATTTCATAAACTCCGCGCGCGCCATCTTCACTAATAATTCTCGGCTTGGAAGGTAAAATGATGTCGTGATTAATCATAAATATATTTTTTAAATTTTAAATTATTATTTTATAAAAATTAAACGCGACTATAAAATTCCAGAATGGCGTTAAAATTAAGATTCGCTTCCTGCTCGCCAAAAACTGGTAAGGCTTTGACCGCCAAAGTTTTGTTCGCTTCATTCCAGAGCAACCATTTGGGCGTCACATAATCTTTGAGGCGCTCATCCAGATTACTGTAAAGTGGTTTGGTTAAACTTTGCTTACGGATTGTGACCACATCACCAAGCCCAACCGTCAAGGAAGGGATGGTCACGCGTTTGCCATTGACTAAAATATGACCGTGCGAAACCACTTGCCGACCAAAGGCGCGCGAGCTCGCCCAACCAGCGCGGAAAACCACATTATCTAAACGCCGTTCCAAAAGTTGATAAAGTTGCGGGGCGGGATTGCCGGTTTTTACTTTATGACGCGCCGATTCCACATAATTACGGAATTGTCGTTCATTAACCCCGTAAGTGTAACGAGCTTTTTGCTTTTCAATTAATTGAACGCCGTAATCGCTTTTACCGCGCGCGCCACCTTTACCGCCACGACCGCCACTTTTACCGACACCTTTAGCTTTGGTATTACTGCCAGAAATACTAAACTTGGTAGTTTGACATTGCGGAAAAACATTATCTCCGAGGCGCCGACAAATTTTATATTTTGGTCCGATTTTCATCCCGTTAGAAGCAGAGCGCGACTAAGTCGCTTTCCACTATAGTTATTTTATTGTTAATAATTTGTTTGACCATTTTATATTTTACGCTCGGGGCTTCTAACGGGATTAAACGCGACGAGGCTTTTTAGGCTTCGGTCCATTAAACGGCACTGGGGTAGCATCTTTAAGCGCGTTAATGCTAATGCCCCGCGCCACAAACGCGCGAATCGCCGACTCACGACCCGAACCCACGCCTCGCACCACCACATCCACTTCTTTAATCCCAATCGCCTCGGCCTTTTCGGCAATCGTTTCGCCGACTTTGCTCGCAGCAAAAGTGGTGCCCTTTTTGGCGCCCTTAAAACCGAGGGCGCCACTGGTCGCCCAGGCGAGCACATTGCCTTCGGGATCAGTGAGCGAGAGTTGAGTATTATTATAAGTGGCTTTGATATGAAGGGTACCGGTGGCAAACTTTTTCTTAGGCCCGCGCGCCACTTTAGCTTCAGCGCCTTTATCGCCCTCCACTCCCGCTTTTGCTACTACGCGTTTTTTGCCCATATGATTAAATTATTTCTTTTCTAATTTCTTCCGACCCGACCCCATGGTTTTGCGCACATTACCCCGACGCGTCCGTGAATTGGTTTTGGTGCGTTGACCACGCGAGGGCAACTTTTTTTGATGGCGCGTGCCACGATAACTTTTAATATCAATCAAGCGTTTGATATTGCCCGAAACATCGCGTTTTAAATTGCCCTCAGTTTTATAAGTATCCATAATTTTGCGAATGGCATTTTCCTCTTCAGCCGAGAGCTCTTTAGGTTTTTTACCACGCGCCACTTTGGATTCATCCAAAATTTTGGTCGCTAAATTGCGACCAATACCATAGACGGCGGTGAGGGCCACCTCCATCCGTTTATTTTCCGGGAGTGTAATACCAGAGATACGCATATAAATTAAGCTTGTTTTTGTTTATGGCGGGGTTTATTTTTGCAGATAACATAAAGATGCCCGCGTCGTTTAACGATTTTACAACGCGCGCATCTCTTTTCAATTGCGGATCTTAAATGCATAAAATTTGACTACAACCTTTTAATAATTCTGGCCTTGCCTCCATAAGAGTCAAGAAGCAACGAAACCCGGTCCCCCACCAGGACCCGGATACGATTTATCCTCATTTTACCGGAGAGATATGCTAGGATTTCCTTCTCATCCGGCGAAGTAGCCAGTTTAACCCGAAAGAGAATATTAGGCAAGGCTTCAATAATTACTCCTTCCACCACATCGCCCTTCCCCTTATTTTCCGCAATTTGTTGATTATGATTATTAATATTATCCATGGCGCCCAACGCCTCCGCTATCCTAGCAAATTATTCGCCATTTAGTCAAATTTTTTATTTTTTATTTTCTCTTTCTTTACTCCTCACTCTTGATCCATACATAAAAACACTGACTAATGAAGCAAGAGTACCGACACCAATGATTCCTCCGGCGACGGCATTGCCATATATAGCAATAAGGGCTGCCGCAAGAAGTCCGATAACTGAAATGACAAACCCAAGAATTTGTCCCCATTTTGACCGAGCAATATCAGAATTAATTACTTTCTTTTCAAGTTCCTTTCGGTGAATGGACTGATCTTCTGCCATTTTTATAATCCTCTCTGCCGCCCCGGGTACAACTTCATCAAATTTTTTCAAGATTTCAGGATGGGGAAGTGGGCCAGAAAAAATCTGAGTTGAATTTTGTCTAACAACAACCCCATTACCGTCCTGACTAGACTGACTTGGCAGATTGCTGTTCATAATTTTTTATAGATGAGCGTAAATCATCACCTACCACTTGCCAATCATCTCCTATCGCCTTATCATCAGCCTGCTTTTCCGTTTCCGAAGTATTATATTCTTGAAGTGTACCACCCAAATCAATAACTCTTGACATCCCCTCCCAGAAGGATGGCCCCACAAAAAGACGATTTGAAATATAAAGATTTTTCATACTTTGAGTGTAACAAATTATTAGCCATTTAGTCAAATTTAATAAAGGTTTATCGATATTTAACATTTATTAAACCAAATCAGCTAATGATTTAATCCGTTTAGTTTTACCATTTAAATACTCTCGCATCGCCCCTTCGACTCTTTTGTCTAACCTCATCGCTTCCTTACCACGCAAATAATAGGTCGGGACTCGTACCACGGCTTCGTACCGCGCCGCTTTTTTTTTCAACTCCTGATATTCAATTTTAGGTAAAGTAATAGTAGACATAGCATTATCCTAACACAACGAGCAATCAAAACCAACCTTTTTACTTAATCACCGTTTCAATGGTGATTTTATTGGAGTCAGTGGAAGAAGCGTTGCCCCCGAACTAATAGAATCAAAAACAATATATGACAAAATATCATTGGGGCCAAAACCAAAAGAAATTTTACCCCATGGCTTATTGACAATAAGTGAATATGGGATTGGATCAATGGGGTCATTCATCTGAGGACGAGCTTCCGGGTATTTTTCCATAATTATTTTTTGTGAAATATTAGACAAAGGAAATATTTTTAATATGAGTAATGCTTTATGTAAATTTTTTTTATCCTTATCAATACGAAGTTCCGCATGACGAATTGGACCAAAACCATCACCGGTAAGTACATCAAAATATTCATTTGAGTTTTCTATTTTATTAAAAGAAAAACCTAGAATTTTTGTCAGGGTCTTAACATCATATTTAGGAAACATTGAAAGTTGGGTCACTAGATGAAGTAGATCTTGGGATGTTGAAGTGGGTTGTTGTTTCTGCCACCCCAACCAACCGAGAGTAATGACAACGAGAATTAAAATAAGGATAATTGGCCACCAAACACGAGGAAATTTTGCCGGCGACAGTGAACTCTCAACACTCGGGGTTGATGTTTGACTTGGTTCTAGGTTTTTATTATCCATGAGAATTAATAATAAGATTAACTTTCCTAATCACTTCTTGCAAACAGTAATCATCCACCTTATCACAAACAGTAACTTTGCGAGCCTCAAGGTCAATCGTTCTGACCTGATGAGTGAGGACAACTCCATTGATTTGTGACCCAACAAATGGGACCTCAAAAGCCGTCCCTTTTACCTTTGAGGTTATCGGACAAATAACAATTAAACGAGTTTTCAAATTAAAATCATCATGAGAAATAACTAAAAGTGGACGAAAACCTTTTTGTTCGTGACCACTTACGGGATTCAAATTTGCCATTACAATGTCACCGCGTTTAGGGATATTCATTTTAATTTATGAAATTATCTCTCTACCAACATCGGGGCCAAAATCTATCAGTGGTCTGATATTAAGCGGGGTAACATTTTTTAATAAATCGTGCAATGTTTCTTTTTTACTCTGCGGTTCAATAATTATTTTTCGCCCAATAGAACGCAAAAAAACTGGGGTTCCTTTTAACAGACCAGTTTTCTCCGCAAACTTTTTAGGAATATAGACACTCAAGCTATTACCAATCTTATGTACTTTAGTATTCATAATTTTAGTATATACGAGCGTCACTACGGAGTCAAATTTTAATTAAAAATCTCTATCGTATCTGACGCGCTCGGTTTCATATCCACGATATCTGGCACATTTCCTGATATATATAATTCTGGTTCAGAGGGGAAAGGATCTTGGCCATCTTCAATAAAAAGTAGCTTTGTGGAAACGCTGGGATTATAAAGAAAATATCCTACTGACCAATCACGAGAATACTTGCTTTGACATGATGTTATTGAATCTTGTTGATTAGAAATTGATTTTATTTGAAGAGTTTCATAGCCTAATTTATGATTTATGTACCGAGCAGGCACGATTTTACAATCATCTTTTTTATTATCTACAAATCCGATTCTAGTTACTGCGTGCATAAAACTCTCATTCACATTCTTATAGAATATCATAATAAAAGGATACTTTGAACCCTCATTGATGGGGCGGATAAATATATTATCGTCACTTTCTTCTATAAAGTATTTACTGTCTGATTTAGGATCATATGACATATATTGAAATCGTACCCCAAATTTTTCTGAGGTAAATAATGTAGAATTTGAAGAAATTTTTGCGGTTTGATTTCCCCACCCCCACCAACCAAAAGCGATAACTGTGAGAATTAAAATTGGGATGACTAACCACCACGCGCGAGAGGATTTCACTGGTAATATTTGATTATTCATAAAATAATTTTACCACAAACATTATATAAATAATATAATTTAATATATAATATTTACACAAAATCTTTATCCCAAGTACCAGCGATAGCATTTAGTTGGTACAATAATTTTTGGATTTAATTTTAGTATAACTGTTAACAATTATTTAATCACCGTTTCAATGGTGATTTTTTTGGGGTCAGTGGGGAAGTGGTTAATCCATGGAGGTTTGAAAACTGCCGAAGCGGATTTAATCGCCAGATAAGTTTGAAAGACTTTTGAGTAATCGCTCTTTTTTAAACCAAGTAATTTAGTCACTAATTCCTGACGATTAAAACTCGCCACCAAATTAGCTTCACCGATTAACGAGAAGTCTAGTTTGTCCGGATTGCTATTTAAGCGCGCTAAATCAGTGGCTGACATATTAAATTTAAGGTCAGTGATATTAACAATTTCATAAACTTCTTTTAAGTCCACCTTTTTTCGTTTAATCAAATAACTTTCAAACTCCGAGCGATTAAAGATCACCGCCCAAAGTTTAGCCTGCTCCTTAACCTCCACCATTTCCGTTGCCAGCGCCTCGCCCGGCGTGATTGAATCCGCCGACGAAAATTGGATCGCTAAAGAGTTTGGATAAAGCACAAAAGTATCCAATAATTCACTTTGCGCTCGGGCTTTTAATTTATCCGTCAAAACCTGCTTTAACTCTTCGCGAGTTTTAGCTTCATCGGTTTTATCGGCGACGCGTCGTTCGCCGGAAGCGCCACCGGTCATCGGGGTTTTAGATTTGCCAATAAAATTTTTGTATTTAGGGTCATTTTTAAAACCCGGAATGGTCCAATCTACTAAACCAAGATTGTAATTACTGCCCGGCTGGTCGGCAATTACCGTCACCTCCACGCGCCCAGGCGTAATTTCGCCTTTGGCATTTTTAGTAAATCCGGGCACCACCACAGCGCTAGGAATCCGGAAAATTAAACCGGTGGGCGACTCAAAGCGCGTGCTGGAAATCAGTTTTTGGCTTACCACACTGTGACTATTGTAAACCGTAATTTGCCCGCTGGCTTTTTTATCCACCTTTTCCACGCCCTTCGCCGTAATCATTTTGCTCGCCGATTCCTCAATTGACATAATTTGAAACGCCAATTCTTCCGCACTCGTCGGTTTGTCGTAGGCGGTAATTACTTCATTTAAACTAAGGGTGGCTTGCTTGGGCACCACCGTCACCACCGCGCTGGCAAATGAACCAAATAAAATAAATCCGGCACCAATTAGCACCAAAAAAACTACCAACCATAAATAAAGTTTGCGTCGCGAACCACGCTCCGGCTCTTCCACAATTTGATAATGCTTT
>JBBTTN010000089.1:0-4474 GCA_038064235.1 Patescibacteria group bacterium | reverse complement strand
CCATAAGAGAGATTTTTCGCCAGCTCATTACGCTTTTCCCACAAACCTACGCGCTTGAGCGCCTTCTCGGCTTCAGCCAGATGATACGCGCCGTGACGCTCAAAAAGTGAACTCCACACATTGCGCTCCGTGAGCGTCACCAGCACATTATCTAATACCGGCATTTGTTCAAAGAGGCGCACATCTTGAAAGGTGCGCGTAATGCCGAAATCCGCCACTTCATAAGGCGCGACGAGGGTGAGTGATATTTTACCGGCAATTATAATTTCTCCCGCATCCAGCGGAATCATCCCCGTGAGCAAATTCACCAGCGTTGATTTGCCCGAACCATTCGGCCCCACCACCCCCGTGATCTTATGTTCGTCAAAAGAGATGCCGAGATGATCCACGGCTTTCACCCCATCAAAATGCTTATATAAATTTTTTGTTTCTAGCATGGGTATAAAGAGTAAAAAGATAACAGTTTACCGATCATCAACTTCATTTAATTTGCACTAAACTTCTCACTGATTAATCTAATATATTCTACATAATCACCGATATCATTTTTGATATCGTCTATCATTTTCTTAATGTCTACCTTACCGTACTTGTGAACAATTAAATTGCGTAACCCAACCGACGGCGCAATTTTAAGCGCAAATTCCATCGGTAAAATTTTATTTTCCGCCAGAACTGTAAAAGTTCCTTGGTAATCATCTGGGGTATTAATGTCAGCTTCTTTAATAATATGCGTATTAATATCAATCGCTGTATCAACAATAAGTTGAAATCGCCTTTCCACAGCAGATAAAGTAAGTTCATCTTCAATAATTACTCGCGCATCAGCTTTGAGTAATGGCAGTAATTTTTGTAAATATACTTTGATGTCTGCCAATTTTTCTTCAATTATTTTTTTATTTTCCATAATTTAGTAGAAACCTTTTTAATTCCAATGAACGTGCCCGATAAAGTGGTTGTGCTTCCATATATAATTTAATTCCATAAATTTTAAGACGATCAAAATCCCCCACTTCTTTTTCATAAAGTAAAATCCCCTCTTCCGCTACATACTTCAAAAGTAACGGTGGAACATTTTTTAAATCCACCATTTCAATATTACCGTAACCAGTGGCCACCATTAGATTTTCTTGAATCTCTGCAATCTCTCTTAAGCCTAATCTACGATCCGCCACAAAACCCACATCAATATCACTTTGCGAATGAGTCTTGCCAGTTGCTTGCGAACCAAAAAGTACGCCAAGAATTAAGCCATTTTTTACGGCTAAATCAATAAATTTTTCAGCTAATAATTCTTTAGAAAACATGCTCAATACTATAACATATTTTCTCTATAATTTATACTCACCAATTAGGCCTTGTGGTCTATAAAGCATGAGCACGATAAGCAAAACACCGTAAACCACTTGACGCATTTGGGCGGCGATATCAGTGGGGAAGCCCACAAAACGGAGAATTTCGGGTAATAAAATAAGGGCGATGGCGCCAATAATCGCTCCGCGATTATTGGCGAGCCCACCGAGAATGATGATTGAAAGAATAAAAATTGACTCAAGGAGCGCGAAGGTGGAGGGATCAATAAAAGTGATATAGCTCGCAAAGAGCGATCCGGCCACCGCCGCCAGCCCCGCGCCGATAATGAAAATTAAAAGTTTGTAATGATGAGTTTTATAACCAAAAACTTTAATCGCCTCTTCATCCTCACGCACTGCTTTAAGCACGCGACCAAACGATGACCGAACAATAAATTCTGCGATAAAATAAATTATGATAAGAAAAATTATTACTAAAACTAGAAAGGAAACATTGGAAGTAAATTCCAAACTCCAAGCACCAGATCCCAAAGTTGGACGCTTGATGCCCGGGATGCCGAGCGGACCGCGCGTGAGTGATTGCCAGTTGAGAAAAATGCTCCAGATAATAATGTTGAAGCCGAAGGATGCCAAAGCATAATAATCCCTTTTAAACTTGGCCATCACCAAACCGATAAGCCCCGCGATCACGGAAGAAATAATCATCGCCACAATCACCGAAAGGAAAAAGTTCCACCCAAACGAAGTGAGGAGGATCGCCGTGGTGTAAGCGCCAATACCGTAAAAGGCGGCTTGAGTAATACTTATTAATCCAGTGTAACCAACCACCAAATTTAGCGAAATTCCTAAAATCCCATAAATGCCGATTAGTATTGCTAAATGTATTAAGTAATCCATAGAGTGAATAAATTCCAAATTACAAACTCCAAAATCCAAACAAATTCCAAATTACAAACAAATTCCAAACCACAATCATTCTAAACGGTTCATAGGCTTTTGTCTAAAATTGCACTAAAAATTTTACGTAATTCAATGGCTTCAGACAATAATCGCTCTCTGAAATTTTTGTCTTCAACTTCACATAACCTCAACCATAAACAACTTTCTTTTGTTTCCTTGCGACAAATTTTTATCCAGTGGCAAAAATCTTTTTTACTTAAAGACTCGTTAGCCTCAATATAATTGGCTGCTTGTGACCCAGACGATCTAATTAATTGTTTAGAATACTCGAAATTAGATAATATTTTAGGTAAACTTTTCACAAAATCTCGACACGATTCAGCAAAGATTGCTGTTCTTTCTTCAAGATCGTATGGTTTAGTATTTGTTGTTTGAATCATTATTTGTAATTTGGTGCTTGTAATTTGGAATTTTTTTTCCGTGCTAACTTCGAGGCAAAATACCTTTTGGTTTAAAAAGTAAAAATATAATCAGCACGGAAAAGGCGATCGCATCCTTCCATTCACCGCTAATCTTCCAAATACCGAAGTTCTCCACCAAGCCGAGGAAGAAGGCGCCCACTGGCCCGCCAAAAATATTCCCTACCCCACCAATAATGGAAGCAATCACCCCTTTGAGCAAAAGCGAGAGTCCCATCGTGGGCTCAATCCCTGTATCAAAGCCAACGAGGATACCCGCCAAACCGCCAATCGCGGAACTAATAAAAAATACTCAGCCCGTGATGCGCTCGGTGTTGATGCCCACAATTTTTGCCACTTCCTCATCATCGCCGATCGCCTTGATCGCTTTACCAAACATCGTGAACTTGAGCACCAAAGCCAAAGCAATCATAGTAAGAATGCCGACCGCCAGAATTATTAATTGAATTTCGGTAATGACACCGCCAAAAATATCATAAACTCTTTGCGAACCCACATTCTGCGAGAGCGTCTGAAATTGACTAGTGAAAAGGATGGCAATAATAGCTTGAAGCGCCGTGAGCACGCCGAGCGACGCCACCAGCATCACCATACTTGAAGCCTTCCGCGCCTTGAGTGGTCCGTAGATAAATCTGCCAACTAAAAATCCCACCGCGCCGGCAATAAGCACGCCGATGATAACACCGAGGAAGGTGTTGAGGCCGAGCGTTTTACCAAAATAAAAAGCGCCGTAAGCCCCCACGGCCGTCATGGAGCCAAAACCGAGATCAAAAAATTTGACCGTGGAAAACAGCAAATTAAACCCAATCGCGAGCAACATATAAATCGCCCCCGCAATCACACTATTCGCCACCAATTGAGGAATGATGTCCATAATTTTATATCCACACGCTTTATGTTGACTTAATAATCTTATTTTGTTAGGCTCTTAATGTTCACTACGAAAAGGACCCTTACGGTGCTCGTCTCCGTCGGGGGTCTTTTCATTTTTATATCCTAAAACATTCTTTTTATCGTCAAGGTAAACTATTTTAATCTCGGTGCGTTTTAATAAAATAGAGCATTTTTTGGGGGGCGCAGGAGAAAGAATAACTTGAATTTGCCCACGATTCTGCCAAAATTTTACTAGCTGAGTATAATCTCCGTCACTGGAAACTAGGATTGATTTAACGGTCTTTTCCTCGTAAGAATCCTTCATGGCTTGGACTATCAAATCTGCATCACAATTTCCTTTTGCTTTTCCGTTACCATCATAAACTACTTCTTTAAAAACAAGAGTAAAACCAGCTTTCTGTAGGTAAGTATAAAGATCCTTATATTTAGGAATTAATCCAATAAACAAGTAAGCTATGTCTACATTATATTTCTCAGTAAGCCATATCCGAAATCGAGCATAGTCTAGATTCCAATCCAATGATTTAACTCCTTGATGTAAGTTAGCTCCACCAACATACGCGATTGTCTTATTCTCCTTCACCACCCCATCTTCCCATTTTTGGGGAGTTTAGGCAATCGCCCCCGCGATCACACTATTGGCTACCAGTTGAGGAATGATATCCATAATTTTATTTTTTCACGATCAAGCTCAAAATTAATTTAATAATTTTTTCTTTATGACTCGGATCACTTTCGGCGACAAGAATTGTAAGGGCAGTGAGAGCCGTGGGCGTAAGTCGGGTAGTGTCAAGAATTTTAGCCTGGCACAAAAACCAGACGAAAGCGTAGGCACCACTCCGCTTATTGCCATCGGTAAACGGATGATTCTTAACCATAAAGTAGAGC
>JBBTTN010000088.1:0-4067 GCA_038064235.1 Patescibacteria group bacterium | reverse complement strand
GTGATTGTAATTACTTATATTCCCTCTGTACCGGCTAGTCCGCGAATTATTCGGATCCTTGGCGGAACCCGTATTTTAGGTGGAACGACCATAAGATGAAATCAAAATTAATTATAATTATTACGATAGGAATTATTATTGTCGTTGGTTATTTTTTTATTTTTAGATCTGGCGCTTTTTTTGTAGCAGATGAAGATTCAGTAATTGTAATGAAGCCATCCACGGCTTGGTTTTCAGAAACCTCCCGGATTTATAAGAATCTCCTTTTCCATTTTTCAGTGGTGTATCCTGATAATCTAGAAGCAAAAGAATATGATGACGGCACTAGCGCCTCAACTATTACTTTTGAAGATCTAACGCGCAAGCAAGCCTTTCAGATTTTTATTGTGCCCTATGTGGGTAATGAGGTTACTCCAGAACAGTTTAAAAAAGATGTTCCGTCGGGAATAAGGAAGGAACCAGTTGATGTTATTATTGGTGGCGAACGGGCAACCATTTTTTTTAGCGAGGATGTTATTGGAAATAAAACGCGTGAAGTTTGGTTTATTAAAGACGGTTTTCTTTATGAGATTAGTACTAGAGCCGAGCTTGATACTTGGTTAGCCCAAATTTTATCTACTTGGCGTTTTGATTTGTAATAAATTATATTATCGTTATAATTATTAAAGCTTTATTAAAAATTATTAAGTAATTTTACTTTTATTTGGTTTAAATTATTTATTATGTTAAGCTAATCATTATGGAAACGGTAACAACTATTTCAAGAAAAATTACCAAAGGTGATGAGTTAGTGGTAATTCCACGCAGGGAATATGATGAATTGCAAGAGTTCAAGCGAATCCGTGAATTCGAGCCAACTTTAGCTCAAAAAAAAGCGCTCGTGCAAGGAAAAAAAAATCGCGCTCTAGGCAACTTTTTAACTATTAATGAACTTGGACAAAAATTGGGTATTGCAAGTTGATCCGGCAGTTTATAAAACACTTGAAAAATTTCCTCGTCAAGATCGTGAGCGGGTTTATTTTGCAATAAAAAATCTGGTCTTTAATCCATTTCTCGGAGACATCCAAAAAATGAAGGGTGAGCAAAATTCATGGCGCCGACGAATTGGTTCTTATCGGATTTTTTATGAAATTTTATTTCAAGAACGAATTATCTATGTATTTAAAACTGAACGCCGAACCTCAAATACTTATTGATTGTATGAAATTTTATTAGGCAGTATAATAATTAGCAATTATTAAGTTAATAAATAAAAAATATGGACGAAAATAAAAAATCGGGGTTTAGTTGGTTGTGGATGATTATTTTAATTATTGTGCTTTTGGTGGTGCTGTGGTTTTTAGGTAAAAATTTGGGCTTTTTAGGTGCCACCAGTACCGGTTCTAGTGCTTATCAAGCGATTTTTTTGAGTAACGACCAGGTTTATTTTGGCAAAATTACCAAATCTAGTGGTGATTACGCCACCTTAACTGACATTTATTATTTGCAAGTAGCTCAAGCTCTGCAACCCAGCGAGCCAAGTTCTAAAGTTAATTTGGTCAAGTTGGGTGATGAAATGTACGGTCCCGCCGACATTATGGAAATCAATCGCGATCACATTCTATTTATTGAAGATTTAAAACCCGAATCGCAAGTCGTGAAAGCGATTGAGCAGTACAAAGCCAGCAAAATAGCGCAACCAGCAAATTAAATCTTGAAGCGATTAACGAGGATAATAATTTTATTGATTAGCCTTTTCGGAGCTCAAGCCTTGGCGCAAGAGTTCGTGGGTTCGTCGCTTAAAATTATTGACCCGGTTATCGAGCCGAGTAATTACAGCACTTCAACCGCGTTTGGTTTATGGGGAGTGTTAGGGCAACTTGCGGTTGGCACCAGCACTTCGCTGGGCTTTGGCGTTAACTCCGGTTTTTTATTTTTTCCGGAAGTGACGACGCCGGCGGTTTCCGCCACGGCTGGCGATACACAAGTTAATTTGTCGTGGACGGCTTCAACCGGCTTTTTGGGTTGGACGGTTTCGGGCTACACCGTGGGGCAAGCCACGGCAAGTGGCGGACCATATTCTTACACGAGTGTTGGTAATGTGTTAGCGGCGACGCGCAGTAGTTTAACCAACGGCACGCCATATTATTTTGTGATTCGGATTCAAGACGCGTTTAGTAATTTTGTGGCAACTTCCAGCGAGGTAACGGCAACGCCGGCAAGCGCCGGTGGAGGCGGTGGTGGGGGAGGGGGAAGTGGAGGCGGTGGGAGTGGCAATTCCCAAACGGGCGTAATTTTTGAGGGGCGCGCTTATCCGTTAAGCAAAGTCACGGTGCTTAAAGACGGGCAAATCGCGGTAACCACGATTGCCGGGCCCGATTCAAAATTTTCAATTTCTCTCACCAACTTATCGGCGGGAGATTATAACTTTTCCCTTTATGGTGAAGATAATGCCGGTCGGCGTTCCAGTTTATTTTCTTTTCCGGTAAAAATCACCACCGGTGTGGTAACCAAAATTAGCGGGATTTTTATCACGCCCACTTTGGCGGTTGATAAGCAAGAAGTTAAACAAGGTGATAATTTGGCGATTTTTGGTCAAACCGCGCCCAACGCTAATGTGACGGTTAATGTTAATTCACCCACGCCGTTATTCTTTAGCACTAATTCAGACTTGGCGGGAGTTTATCTTTATAATTTAGACACGGCGCCACTGGAACTTGGTCAACACAGCGCTAAATCCAAAGCCGCCACTTCCAGCGAAATAAGCGCCTTTGGGGTAGCCACCGCATTTAAAGTTGGCACGCAAAATGTTTTGGTTGGACCAATTCCGGTTGGTTGTTCACTCAAGGCTGATCTTAATTGCGATGGCCGAGTGAATTTAGTGGACTTTTCTATCGCCGCTTTTTGGTATCGTCGTCCAATTTCCGCGGAATTTGCAGTTAAAGAAAAAAATCAATTAAACGGCGATGGCAAAATTGATTTAATTGACTTCAGTATCATGGCTTATTATTGGACTGGTTAAAATTAAAATGGCGGAACTTTATTTTACAACGGAAAAAATTGACACTGATACACAAGAAATTATTGTGCGACTTGATAGTCGGGAATCGGTAAACGCCATTTCCGGCTCACTTCATGTTGCCAACGGTTTGAAAGTGGAAGATATAAATATCGGTCAGTCAATTATTAATTTTTGGATTGAATAGCCAAAGTTTAATGAAAGTAATAATGAGATAAATTTTTCCGGTATTATTCCGGGCGGTTTTTTAGGTGCAGACGGCGAAATTTTTGAATTATCGTTAACGGGCAAAACCAACATTAATTCGTTCACTTGGAACAAAAAGGAAACTAAAGTTTTATTAAACAATGGCGCGGGAGATGAAGCGAAGTTAATAATCACGGGTGTCAAGGACAGTCCTTGGGCATCTTTAAGGACTGTCCTTGACACTCCTACCCTCGGTGACGATAAAACACCTCCCGAGTCATTTACTCCGCTTATTTCAAATTCTCCCGATTTCCTGAACGGTAAAAATTTTGTGGTTTTTTCCACCGTAGATAAGCAAACTGGCATTGACCATTATGAACTGGCGGAAAAGCGAAGTTGGTTTGAGGTAGGAAATTCAAGATTAAACTGGCAAAAAGCGGTCAGTCCTGCGATTCTCACTGACCAAAAACTTTCCAGTTTTGTTTATGTTAAAGCGGTTGATGAGTCGGGTAATTATCAAATTGAAGTTATCCACCCAATTAACCCTTCTTTTCCATTTCAACCATATTTATTTTGGGGTATAATAATTATGCTGGTCGTTGGTCTGGCTGTTTTGGTTTTTAAATTATTTTTAAAACGCCGTCATGACAAAATTTCTCCTTAAAATTTTAATTACATTTACCGTTTTTGGTGGTTTGCCAATCATGGCAACGGCAGCGAACCTAAATTTTTCACCAAGTTCTGGTAATTATAAAATTGGGGATGTTTTTTCAGTTTCAGTTTCGGTGGCGAGTCCGGATAAAGCGATTAACGCGGTTCAAGCTAATGTTAAATTTCCGATTGATAAATTAACGCTGGTGAGTTTGGCTAAAGTCGCCGGCAC
>JBBTTN010000087.1:0-9752 GCA_038064235.1 Patescibacteria group bacterium | reverse complement strand
GCTATGGTGTTAGAACATGTGCCAAATCAACGTGACATAATTATTGATATGAAAAAAATGATAAAGAAGGGAGGCCTCATTGCTATTTTCTGCCCAAATGACTACAATCCTCTTCAGGGCGTTTTAAGATCTCAGTATTCGTTCGATCCATGGTGGGTGGTACCTAAACACCATTTAAATTATTTTACAGTAAAGAGTATGGAGAAATTATTACATCGTTTGGGTTTTAAGATTGAAGAAACTCTTGGTACATATCCTATTGAGACGTTTTTAATATCAGGAAAAAATTATGTGGGCAATCATGCAATAGGAAGAGCTTGTCATGGGAAACGTAAAAATTTTGAGTTATTGTTATACAAAAAGGACCATGATATACTCAATGATCTTTACACGGGTTTAGCAGCTCTTGGTATAGGAAGAGAGTTTATGATTATTGCTAGAAATATATAAAATGAGTGGGAAAAAATCTAAAAAACATCCTGCAATTTGGCTTATCACTGGAGGTGTTATGCAGCGTCCAGTTGCTGAGAGAATAAAGGCCAGAGGATATAAACTGATAATAAGTGATGGGTCAGATAAATGTGCCATTCGTTCCATGTCCGATGAGTTCTTACATGTTGATATTTTTAATATTAAAAATAATATTTTAGCAGCTAATGAATTAGTAAAACATTACGATGTCTGCGCTGTCTTTACTTCAGCTTCTGACTGTCATGAGACTGTTGCTCATGTGGCTCGTCACCTTGGACTTCATGGAATAGATCCTGATATTTCTCGTCTTTGTCGCTATAAATACGAAACAAGAGATATATATACTAAGGGAGGTATTCCTCAACCAAAATTTAAAATAGTGTCTAATTACAAAGAAGCAATTACAGCTCTTAAGAATATTGGTGTGCCGGCTGCTCTTAAGGCCACAAATAATGCTGGAAGTCGTGGTTTTACAAAAATTGAATTAGAGTCTGATTTGACTAAGGAAGCACTAGACCACGCAATAAGCAATGGAACTACAGGACAAGCTATTATTGAAGAACTTTTAATTCCTGTTGAGAATGAGATTGCAGAACAGTCTGTAGAGACACTCTGGTATGACGGCAAGATGTATTGGCTGAATTGGGTTGATAGAATGTTTCGTCAAGATATGAAATTTTTTCCAAAATTTAATGCAAGGGTTTACAAAAATTTACCCTGGGCAGTGGAAATCGGCCACCTTAATCCAGCAATCCATTCTAAAAAAACAATAACCCAAGTCATAGAAATGGTAGAAAAAGCCGGTAGGATACTTGGTATTGATAAGCAAAAAGGCGGCCATATTTTAAAACATGATATTATGCTAACTAAAGCTGGCCCTTGTATCATTGAGTCTACCCCACGTCTTTCCGGCGGTTGGGATTCAAGTGGCTCAACTATTATGAGGGGGGCAGACTTTATTGATGGGGCGATTGAAATGGCTTTAGGTAATATGTTGACTGCAGAGATTTTTTACAAGTATTTTGTATATAAATATCCACAACTTTATGTGGCAATGTTGTCTGAAATCCCAACAAATTCCAAAGACTGCCTTGGCCGAAGATTTGCATTTGATGGGGGACTTAACCCCAATGAAGCAGTAGAAAAGGCTTATTTAAAAGTTAAAGAGGGTGATTTTATAATCTAAATTAGGTCAAGTGGAATACAGACCCAGAATTTCGGTGGTTGGAATAAAATTATTAATTAGTTAAAATACATATATGCCATATAAATGGTCAAACGAGAATAAGCTGGATACTCTAAAAGCAAGTGGGGACGGGGAGATTCTTGTGTTTGAAACTTCTAATGAGTATGCTGAAGTATATCTTAAGAATAGGAACATAGAGAAAGTGGTATTTAGAGGTACTAATATCTCACCATCTGTTATTGACTTATCAAAAGCACACGTGATAGTTGTTGGTAAAGGAAATACAGAACGCGATGTCTACCACTATCTTAAACCAGGAGGGCCATCCCCGACTATGCGTCTTGGTATTACTGTGCATCGTGGAGAGGGGACGTGGTCGAGCCTACCACATGATTTTGAGTTAAACACGGAACCAGGTTTTGAAGAAATTTTCTTTTACATATTTGAAGGGGCAAGTAAGCTTGGTGTTCAAGTGGGAAGAGGTGTTTGGTTTGATAATAAAAAGGTAGATACTGTTTGGCAAATTAAGGATCACACTTTTGGCACAGTCCCGATGGGTTATCATCCTGTTGTTGGTGAGCCCGGTGTTAAGGTTTCGTATATTTGGGTTTATCTGGCTAAGAAGAAATCGTGGGAAAAAATAAAATAATATGATTAAACAAAAAACAGCAGTTGTGATTGGGGCTACTGGAAATCTTGGTTCAGAAATTGTTAAAGCGCTCGTAAGAGATGGATATAAAGTCGATGAGACATGGACAAGTGACAAACACCCAGACGCAACTTTGGCTTTGTCATATAAAAATTTGCCATCTAAAATCGACATGGCCGTGTATGCTGCCGGGGTTAATTTAGTAAAACCCTTGCATGAGGTATCAAATGAGGAGTGGGAACACGTCATGAAAGTTAATGTAACCGGAGCTTTTTATTTTGCCCGTGCCGCGTTTGAGTCGTTAAGGAAGACGAAGGGGGTATTTGTAACTATTTCTTCCATGAATGCTGTTATTCCTTATCCAAATCGTACCGCATATTCTACTTCCAAAGCCGCATTAGAGGGCTTAACTAGACAATTAGCGGTGGAATGGGGTGAGTATGGTATTTCAACGCACGCAATACGTCTTGGACCTTTAAATAAATTAATGAAAACAACAAAAGCAAACCCGCTAATGCTTGAGGCAACAAAAAAACGTTTACCGCAACACGAACTTATTCCGGCTGAAGCAGTGGGGAATTATATTGTCGCGCTTGGGTCCGGAACCGCACCATGGGTTACTGGCACTACTATTGATTTCGATGCTGGTTTTACTTTGAACGCGTATCCCTTGCTTTAAAAAAGTAACTGTTATGAATCAAAAACTTGGAATTGCAACACGTTTTTATGGACTAGCAGAGGAAGATAAAGAACGCTTGGTTATCTGGGTAGAGGCTGCGCTAAAGATTGTCTCCGCAAACAATATATATGTTGCAATAAATACTGAAGTAGATGCTTCTAAGAGTCTTGATTATATGAAGATTCACTATCCTGAAGTAGTCGCTTTTTCTGTGACTCCATGGGGCAAGGTAGTGCAGGCGCCGAATGCTTTACTTTCTAAAAGCGCAGAGCAGCAAATAGATTATCTTCTTTTTACAAGTACTGAATACCCAGTTACCAAGTCCCTTGTGTTACTCCTCCAGTCGTATTTTGACGCCCAGACTCTCGTTGTTGGAGCCTGTCTCCCATCTCATGATTTTAAGGCATTGCCAGGAAAAAGTGTCTTAGTACAGAGAGCTAGCGGCTTACAAATTCCCTGGAATACTTGTGCTCTATGGTCTGTTGAACGTCTTGTGCATACTGGCTTTGTGCTTGCGGCCGATTCATTACATGACCCCAACAACGCAGGTATGGAAGAAATGGGAACTATAGCTGCCCAACAGATATTATGGCCGGGTAAGGCCGTGGCTAAACTAATTACTCCGCGCCTAGGAGATCTCGTTTTGAATACACATGGGTGGAATATTAAACGTCATGAGCGGTATATACATAATTTAAAATCAAAGAACTCCCGTTCTGTGGCGCAGTTGGAACGTCTGTTGCTACCTACCCCTGACGTGTATCATTTTGGATTGCCGTTGTAGATTTTTATGGTTCGTGTAGGTTATAATCACTAACTTATGAAAAAAGACAAAATTAAAATAACCGCTGTTTTTAAATACATTTTTGGCCGGTATAAAACCCAGGTGATTTTTTTGGTGATCCTTGGTTTTTTGGGGGGAATACTAGAGGGTGTTGGCGTGAGCGCGGTTATCCCAGCTCTTTCTTTTTTACTGGGTGATGGCGGACAGGCGGGGAGCAATACTGTTATAGAAGCAATTAAGTCATTCTTTGCGTTTTTTTCGATACCATTTAGCTTTAGGTATCTTTTGGTGATGATTGCAGGACTCTTTGTTTTCAGGGCTTTTACCCTTGGAATATTCACCTATATTCGCGCGCGAATTGGAGCAGAGTTTATCAATGCAGAAATGGCTGATATTTTATCTGCGACATTCAGCGCGCGCTGGCCATTTCTATTGAAGCAAAAAATAGGATACGTACAAAATACGATTGTATCAGATGTGCGCCGAAGCGCTAACCTCCTTGATGTCTTTACTCAGGTTATTCAGTCGTTTAGTGGACTCTTCATCTATTTGGTTGTTGCACTAAGTATTTCCCCAAAAATTACACTCATTACTCTTGCCACGGGGGCACTATTACTTTTTTTATTGAAACCTTTAGTAAAGAAAACTCAAGCAGTAAACGAACAGGTAAGTGCTGTGGATAAACAACTCTCTCAACATATGACGGAACACCTCGGTGGGCTTAAGGTTGTAAAAGCTTCAGGAGAAGAACGAAGAGTTTTTGCAAAAGCGAAGGAACACCTTTTGGCATTACGTGTGCTCTATGTACGAAATATTGTTGTACATGCGCTAGGCACAATCTTTATTCAACCGTTTAGTGTTATTTTTATTATTATTATTTTTGCCTTTGCATACAAAACTCCAGGATTTAATCTTGCGGTATTTGCCGCAACTCTATACCTCATACAAAAAATATTTACTTATTTGCAGTCGGGACAAGGCGCAATTCACGGAGTGAGCGAACTTTTACCGTATGTCGCCAATATAGTGAGTTTTAAAAATGACCTTACTAATAATGTTGAAGTTGAACAAAAAGAGCATAAACCTTTTAAATTTGATACCGCGCTTCAGTTTAAAAATGTAAGTTTTTCATACGACAAGGATGCAACCCCTGTTTTCCGTGATCTCTCTTTTGAATTAAGGAAAGGGGAAACAGTTGGGCTTATTGGACCGTCTGGGGCAGGGAAGACATCGGTTGCAGATTTATTTTTGCGTCTTTTTAAGCCGACATCAGGCGAGATTATTCTCGATGGTGTTAATATCCAAGACATAGATTTAGAAGCGTGGCGTGGTCACCTTGGGTATGTCTCACAGGACATTTTTCTTGTAAATGATACAATATATCGTAATATTCAATTTTATGAAAACACCCTCTCAGGTGCAGATATTGAACGCGCGACAAAACAGGCTCATATTTATGATTTTATTCAGGGCTTACCACAGGGGTTTGACACGTTGGTAGGCGATAAAGGAGTTATGCTTTCCGGGGGGCAACGACAAAGAATTGCACTGGCACGCGTGCTTGCGCGTCGCCCAGAGATCTTGATTCTCGATGAGGCAACAAGCGCTTTGGATAACGAATCAGAGATGTTGGTCCAAAAAGCGATTAATGAACTTCATGGATCGGTAACGGTATTTATTATTGCCCATCGTCTTTCAACGATTATGAGGGCAGATCGGCTTCTTGTTATAGGAGACGGAAAGATTATAGAGGAAGGGAATCCCCAGGAGCTTTTACGGGACAAGGATTCATATTTTCATAATATAAATAGATAATCTTTTTCATAGTTCGCATGGTCTTTTGGGCAGTTGTTTCATATGGACAGAGGATAGCGTATTTTATGAATAATTGCTATAGTGCTCGGCATGAATTCATTTTTACGGTGGGGGATTGTCATTGGTCTTTTGGCGACGTTGTTTTTGCCGATGGTGGTGAGCTCGTCATTATTCTTCCCGTTTATCACGGGCAAGAATTTTGGGTTTAGAATAATTGTGGAGATAGTTTTGGTGTTGTGGCTAGTACTTGCATTGCGCGATCCGGCTTATCGTCCGAAAAAAATTTACACTTCTCGTGTGTTGGTTACTATAAATTGGATTCAGTAAATGATCCACTCGGCCGGTATTAAACGATGATGAGCGTCTAATAATCCCATGGACCTCGTAGTCTTTTTCTAATAATAGTTCGGCGAGGGTATGAGCCATCTTGTCCTGTTACTCCCGTGATCAATGCTTTTTTCATATGGTGATTATACTAGCCCAAATTTGGGTTAATTGCTATCAAGATATTTACTTTTTCAGCGAGATATGTAAAAATAGTAAATATGTCAGAAAACCCTATATATATCAAGAGAAAAATAGATACTAAAATACAAGAGTATATAAAATTACCTGAAATTTTGGCAATTGTGGGTCCGAGACAGGCTGGTAAAACCACCTATCTTAAACACCTGATCGCTGAAAAAGCTGGAGCCTTTGTCTCATTTGAGGATGTAGATATTTTAAATTTGTTTAATAATAATCTAAAAGAATTTGCTCTTAAATTTTTGGTTAATACGGGCTTGCTTTGTATTGACGAATTTCAGTATTCAAAAATGGGTGGTAAAAATTTGAAATACATTTATGACACCTATCCCAACAAGAAAATAATTATCTCTGGTTCGTCCGCGATAGATATAACCATCAATGCGTTAAAGTTTTTGGTGGGGAGAGTGATCGTAATTAATTTTTGGCCATTTGATAAAGATGAACTGAAAGCGGTTTTTAAAAACTGGGGTGAGAAAGAAATCTACGAATACTATGCCAAGTTTGGGGGCTACCCTAGAGTGGCGATTGCCAAAGATGATGAGGAGAGGAAGCTAGTATTAAAAAATATTTACAATACTTATTTTTTAAGAGAAATCAAAGATATCTTGGGCTTGGTTGATGAATATAAAATTCAAAAGCTTTTAATGTATCTTGCTCAAGGGGTTGGTGGAATAATTAATTATTCTAAACTTGCCAGCGCCTGTGAGGTGGATGAGAGAGAAGTGAGAAAATATTTGGAATTTATGAACAAAACATTTGTGGCTTATATTGCCCGACCCTTTTTTACTAATAAATTAAAAGAAATAGTCAAACAGCCAAAAATATATTATTTTGATTCTGGATTTTTGAATCATATTTTGTCTTATGAAGTGGAGTCTGGTAAAAAATTAGAGCAGGTGGTGGTTATGGAGTTGATCAAAAAAGGTTATGAGTTTAAATATTGGCGCGATAAGCAAAAACACGAAATGGATTTTGTCGTTTCAAGAGATAATAAAGTTATAGGCGCGATAGAAGCAAAAAGTCGTGGCTACGGTGGAGATAGTTTTAGGAGTTGGCAAAAAACCTATCCTGATATAGATACCACGATTGTTAACCAGGATAATATTTTCAAGACATTAGATAATTATGTGTTAAACTACCCGCTATGAATTCATATTTACGATGGGGGATTGTGATGGGGTTACTGGTGACGCTGTTTTTGCCGATGGTGGTTTCTTCCTCCCTATTCTTCCCATTTATCACTGGGAAAAATTTTGGGTTTCGGATTATTGTGGAAATTGTTTTGGCGCTGTGGTTAATTTTGGCCTTGCGCGATCCAGCTTATCGGCCTAAAAAAACTTTACTGCTTGGTTTAGTAACGGCGCTTTTGGTGGTGTTGGCTTTTGCCACCGCTTACGCCATTGATCCTTATCGCGCTTTTTGGTCCAACCAAGAACGGATGGAAGGTCTGATTTCTTTTATTCATCTCTTTGCTTATTTTATTGTTTTAACTTCGGTGTTGAAAACAGAACGCGCGTGGTTTTGGTTTTGGCACACTTCCATCGGAGTGAGTGTGATGGTGGGGATTCATGGTTTACTTCAACTTGCTGGTAAGGCCGAGGTTCATCAAGGGAGCGCGCGTTTGGATGCTTCATTAGGCAACGCTTCCTACCTCGCGGTTTATATGTTGGTGCATATTTTTATCACGGCGATTTATTTGCGTCGACGGATTAAAGAAAAAAGTGGTAATTGGATTTGGTATTTTTATTTACCGATTATTGTTTTGCAATTTATTAATCTTTATTACACCGCCACGCGGGGCTCGTTGCTCGGCTTTTTTGGTGGCGCGTTTTTGACGGCATTTTTGGTGGCAGTTTTTGAACGCCAAAGTAAAGTGGTGCGCAAAGGGGCCATTAGCGCGCTGGCTCTAATGATTTTGTTCCTTGGTTTTTTCTTGGCTTTTAAAAATTCTGATTTTATCAAAACCAATCCGGTGCTGGGACGATTTTCCGATATTTCCGTGACCAGCGGTTCCACCAACGCGCGGTTTTTAATTTGGAATATGAGCCTTCAGGGTTTTAAAGAACATCCGGTGCTCGGTTGGGGGCCGGATAATTATATGTTTTTGTTTAATAAATATTACAACCCGAAAATGTACGCCCAGGAGCAGTGGTTTGACCGCTCGCATAATGTTTTTTTTGATTGGTTAATCAGCGCTGGTGTTTTAGGTCTGGGACTTTATCTCTCGCTTTTCGTGTTGGCGCTTTATTATCTTTGGAGAAAAATTACGGATTGGGGTTTACTGGAAAAAAGTTTATTTACTGGATTATTGCTGGCTTATTTTGTCCATAATATTTTTGTTTTTGACCAACTGATTAGTTATCTGTCTTTTTTCTCGTTACTCGCTTACTTTAATTGGCGGTGGGGAGTCAATCAATCTGCTTTGGTTTCCAACCTAAAAATGCCACCGGCTTTAACAAATAGTTTTGGAGTCGTTATTTTGGTGGCGCTGGCGACGATTTTTTATTTTGTGAATATTAAACCGATTAACGCTTCGGCGACTTTAATCAAAGCCATCAGCTCTAATCAGCAAACTGGGGCTAAAGGCAGTTTGGAACTTTTTAAGAAAGTTTTAAACGCTAAAACTTTTGTTTCGGGCGAAGCGCGCGAACAATTGGCGAGTTTGGTGCTTGGAGTAATCGGCAGTGACCAATATGATGATAATTTTAAAAAAGAATTTTTTACGCTGGCGGTAACGGAATTGGAAACTCAAGCCAAAAAAATTCCGGGCGATGCGCGCTCGCGCGTATTCCTCGGTAACCTGCTTCGGTCAACGGGCAATCTTGATTTAGCCACGCAAATTTTTAAAGAGGCGGTGACGGCGTCGCCAAACAAACAAACAATTTTATTTCAACTTGGCGAGACTTATTTAAGCGCTGGTAAAATAAAAGAGGGGATTGAGGTGTTTAAGAAAGCTTTTGAACTTGAACCAAAGTTTGAAGAAGCGCGAAAGTATTATGCTTTAAGTTTAATTTTGGCTAAAGATATTAAACAATCTGACGCTTTATTGATGGAAGGCTTTGGCACCACCACGATTAAAGATTCTAATTTTATTCGAGCCTATAATTTAGTCGGTTTGCCTGCTCGGGCCAAACTGCTTGACAATTAATTTCTTTCTGCTAGGCTAGACGTTGTGAGTGCTTTGGTTAGTACTTCGGTACTAATTTCAGTGCTTGTTTCATAAATGTCTTGCGTAAGCCCCGCCTCACGGCGGGATTTACGTTTTTAAGTGGTTTTGTTAGAATTAAGATGCTAAAATTTTTAAGTTAACTTTTCTGCCAAGTTGCGGTCGGCGATAGCACTCACATTAAGACATTTAGTGTTGGAGCTCGCACTCGCTGACCACATCTCGGCGGAAGGTGGTAAAAAATAAAATAATAATAATGAAAAATAATAAAAATGAAAAACAAGATAATTTTGATTTGAAAACTTTTCGCGAGGAAGTAAAATCAGAAATTCGCGGTCTTGGCGCTTTGGTTGAACAAACCAATCATCATATGGAAGCCATAGCGGAGGTAGTTGGTCCAATGATGGAGGAAATGATTACCCTTAAAAATAAAGTTGACACTGGTTTTGAAAAAGTAAATAGAACCCTAGACTC
>JBBTTN010000086.1:8539-10806 GCA_038064235.1 Patescibacteria group bacterium | reverse complement strand
TCTTGCTTTTGCGCGCGAGGCGGAATTTGATACGGCGTATTGCGTGCTCGCCCTGCAAAATATTGATGACCTCGCTAAAACTTTTGCTGAAGTGAAGCGGGTTTTAAAAGTTGGCGGACGATTTATCATGGTGCTTAATCATCCTTGCTTCCGGGTGCTTAAAGGTTCAAGTTGGGGTTGGGATGAAGAGAAGAAGGCGCAATATCGCCGAGTTGATTCCTACCTCACCGCGGGTAAATTTGGGATTGAGATGAATCCGAGCAAAGAAAAAAGCGCGCAAACAATTTCCTATCACCGTTCGCTTCAAGACTTCTTCAAACCCCTCACCAAAGCCGGTTTTGCCGTCACCCGACTTGAAGAATGGGTATCGCACAAAGTGAGCTCTCCCGGCCCGCGCCAGCCCGCCGAAGACCGCGCCCGCAAAGAAATTCCCCTGTTCCTAATGCTTGAGGCTCGGAGTTAAGAGTTGAAATAAGATAATATAATTTCATAATTGTAGCAAATCGGCACGATCGTAGAACGGTGCTACAATTGAAGTTAAATTTTCGGTATGATAGCCTAGTAATGGAATTCGGTCACCTTTTTGAAAGTGAGAAAGTGAGGTAGATAATGAACAAACCGGCGAAATGGTTCAAGGTTGTGTTTGTAATCGTTGCTGTCGCGACAATTGTGAGTGGGGTTGGAGCAGTTATTGTGGGTATTATCAACCCGCCATCAAAACTGTCGATGTCTCCAGAGTGAAAAATGGATTACAATCAGACCATCGAGCGCGCTGCCAAACACAGCGCGCTCTTTTCTTTTCATAATTAATATCAAGGTTGCACCTTGCCAGAATTGCACCACAAAACAAAACATGGGAGGAAATTCCTCCCAGCGCCCATCAATTATTCAAATCCTCCACCGCATACACATCCAGCGCCACCTCTTCGTAAGGGTGAACTTTTTTGATAGCGGTGAGGACGGCGGTTAATTTTTCACGAGAACAAATGGTTTCAATTCTTTCTTCCGCTACTTCTTCCAACTTCCCAATCTCGCCATTAGTCATAACCTTTATTTCCCACCCACTTTAGCATTTTTGATGAGAAATTTCGAGTCAAAGAAATCTTTATACAAAGTAAATGCTATCGCTGGCATTTGGAATAATTATTGAGTGAGTACCGAGGTGACACCTCGGTATGAATTAAGGAATATGCTAAAATTAAAGTTACTATTGATTTAATAAAATAAATTTATGGAAATGAAAATTGATAAAAATAAAACCGGTTTAACTTTTGCTTTTCTGATTAGCTTGATGCATCTTTTTTGGAGTATTTTAGTCGCGTTGGGACTTGCCCAAGTATTGTTAAATTTTGTATTTAAAATCCACATGTTGAGTCTGCCGGTAACAGTAATGCCTTTTAATTTAACCAATGCTTTAATGCTCGTGGTCGTAACTTTTATTATCGGTTATGTTTTTGGTTGGTTAATGGCTTTTTTCTGGAACAAATTTTTTAAGTAAAAATTTTGGAGTTTATAAAGGTTGTGCTACAATAGACCCATATGAAAAATACAATAATTGTCGTCGTTATTTTGATTATTTTAGGGATTGGAGGTTATTTATTAACTAGAAAAGGACCGGGTGAGGTGGTGGTGAAGCCGAATGAAAATCAAACGGTTACCCCACCAATAGTGGTAACACCACCAATCGCCAGTAGTACCGAACCTGTGAAGGACCCGAGCAAAACCGTCATTGGTAAGTCGGTTGAGGGCAACAATCTCATCGCCTATCATTATCCGCCAACCAAAACTGAAAGTACACGAGACACCGAGATTTTATTTGTCGGTGGCATCCACGGCGGTTACTCTTGGAACACCACTTTAGTAGCTTACGAACTAATGGATTATTTGGAAAAAACTCCCGACGCTATCCCCACCAATGTTAAAGTCACGGTAATCCCCTCTCTAAATCCTGACGGTCAAAAAAAGACCGTGGGTACCGCCGAGCGTTTTACTAAAGCGGAAGTGCCCACCGTACCAGCCGAGAGAATCTCCGGACGCTTCAACGCCAACAATGTTGATTTAAATCGCAACTTTGATTGCGATTGGCAAACGGAAGGCGTGTGGCAAACTAAAAAAGTCAGTGGGGGCACAGCCGTCTTTTCGGAACCGGAAAGTTTAGCGATTAAAAACTACATTGAAACAAATAAACCCGACGCTGTTTTGGTTTGGTATAGTGCCGCCGGCGGAGTTTTTGCTTCAAATTGTCATAATGGCGTCTTAGCTGAAAC
>JBBTTN010000086.1:0-8529 GCA_038064235.1 Patescibacteria group bacterium | reverse complement strand
TTACTACTCTTTTTGCCAAAGCTTCGGGTTATAAAGAATACAACGACTTTGACTTTTACGAAATTACTGGCGACATGGTTAATTGGTTAGCCAAAATAAATATTCCTGCCATTAGCGTGCTCCTTTCTGATCATGAAAATGTTGAATGGAACAAAAATAAAGCGGGCATTGAAGCATTACTTAAAAATTACGCTAAATAGCGATGAAGTCGGGATTAGTTAAATTTTTTGTTGCGATAATTGTTATCGCTGTGGTTATTTTATTGGCATTATTTTTTCTAAAAAAAGATAAGGAAGTTTTGCCTCCACCGCTACCGCCGGTAGTAGTTAAAGAAGTAAATCCAAGACATAAAATAATTGGCACATCAGTGCAAGGCCGAACAATTGATTCTTATACTTATCTGCCTACCGATAAGGCGGGCGATGCTAGCGCCAAACATCTTCTTTTAGTGGGTGGCATTCACGGTGGTTATGAATGGAACGGCGTGCTTTTGGCTTACAAACTTATGGATTATCTTGAGGCCAATCCGGAATTTATTCCTAAAAATCTCACGGTCACCATCATCCCCTCGGCCAACCCCGATGGAGTTTATAAAGTGATCGGTAAAGAGGGTCGTTTCAGTGTTACTGATATCCCCGCCAAAGAAGAGGCCACGGTGCCTGGGCGTTTTAACGCCAACAAAGTGGATTTAAACCGTAACTTTGATTGCAAGTGGCAGGCCGATGGCGTGTGGAAAGGTAATAAAGTTAGTGGTGGCACAACGGCTTTTTCCGAACCGGAAGCTCGCACCCTGAGAGATTTTGTTTTAGAAAATAAACCTAGTAGTGTGATCTTTTGGCACAGTCAAGCTAATGCCGTGTACGCTTCAGAATGTGAAAATGGCATTCTTTCAGAAACTGCTAAAATTATGAAAACTTATTCCCAAGCTTCCGGTTACCCAGCGGTGGATACTTTTACTGCCTATCAAGTAACCGGCGATGCGGGCGATTGGCTCGCCAGCATCGGCATTCCGGCAATCACTGTGGAATTAAAAACTCACACCACTATTGAGTGGGAACAAAACCTCGCCGGCATCAAAGCCCTGTTTGAGTATTATAAAAATAATTAAAAATGATATAGTAATGCGGTTATGTACGTCAAAGTTAAAGTGACGCCGGAGGCAAAACGCGATACGCTAATTAAGCGTGGCGCCAATATTGAGGTGAGCGTTAAAGAAAAAGCGATTCGCAATCTTGCCAACAATCGCGCTAAAGAAATGGTGGCGGGGCACTTTGGCGTCACCACCAAACAAATCAGAATTGTTTCTGGCCATCATTCGCCGTCAAAAATTTTTAGCATTGAAACCGACAAATAAAAAACTAGCCATTAAACTTTTAAAAGCCGGCAAGGTGGGGGTAATACCAACCGACACCCTTTACGGTTTAGTGGGCTCGGCGATGCGCCCTCTAGTGGTGGAACGAATTTATAAAATCAAAGGGCGTTTTTATTTTAAACCTTTCATTGTGCTAATCGGTGATAAACTAGAACTTTTAAAATTTGGAATTATTTTGAGCAATCAAACTGAAGAAATAATTAATAAACTTTGGCCCGGACCAGTCACGATTGTGCTCCCCTCACCTTTAGTAAATTTCCGTTATCTTGACCGCGGTAAACACACCATCGCTTTTCGTTTGCCCGCGGATGAAAAGTTACAGAAATTTTTACTCGCCACCGGCCCACTGGTGGCGCCTTCCGCTAACCCAGCCGGCAAATTGCCCGCCTCAAATTTTAAAGAAGCTCACGAATATTTTGGCGACCAAGTGGATTTTTACCTCCGCGGAATGGAACTCACCGGCTCACCCTCCACCATTGTCACCATCATTAACGGTCAACTAAAAGTTTTGCGCCAAGGCGCGAGTATGCTAGAGTTAACCAAATTTAATAAATAAAATATAAAAATATGGATGAAACAAAAACTGGCGAGGCAACAAAGGCTGGAGGTAATAATTGGAGTGTGCCGATCGCGATTGTGTTGGCAGGGGTGATGATAGCCGGCGCTCTTTACTTTAAGACTCCCGCCCCGACTGGGGGTCAAGTAGCGGCGGTAGGTGATTTAAACAAAATGGCAAAGATCAGCGCGAGTGACCACACGCGTGGCTCGCTTAAAGCGCCGATTAAAATTGTGGAATACTCCGATCTGGAATGTCCATTTTGTAAAGCTTTTGATGGCGCAATGAAGCAAGTGTTGACAAAACACAACGCCACTTCAACCAGCGTGGCTTGGATTTACCGCCACTTCCCGCTTGATAGCATCCACTCCAAAGCACGCAAAGAAGCCGAGGCTGTTGAATGTGCTTATGAGCAAACCGGCAATGACGGTTTTTGGAAATTTACTGATAAAATCTTTTCCGTTACCCCTTCAAACAACGGTCTTGATCTAGCGCTTCTTCCCGCCTTTGCCAAAGAACTTGGACTTGATGAAGCTAAATTTAATACTTGTTTAACCAGCGGCAAAATGGCGGAAAAAATTGAAGCTAATTATCAAAACGGAATTGCCATCGGCGTGGATGGCACCCCCACGGTTATTGTGGTAATGGAAAACGGCAAAATGTTTATGCCGTTTAAAGAAAAGGTTCCAACCAAAGCCACCGAGCAAGTTAAAACTCTAACGGCCGACATCTTTACACTCTATCAAGACGAAATCACTAAACTCCGCGGAAATAACTAATACCCCATCAGCTTTTTGACCTTGTCGTTTTGGCGGATTTTTTCGTGCGCTTTGGCCTCAATTTGGCGAATGCGTTCGCGCGTGACGCCAAACTCGCGCCCCACTTCTTCCAGGGTGCGCATCACGCCGTCGGTTAAACCATGGCGCATTTCCAAAATCCGCCGCTCTTTGGGTGAGAGATCAGATAAAATTTCTTGAATTTGATCGTGCAAAATCCGCCGTGAAGATTCCTCACTCGGTGAAGCAATTTTAGTATCGGCAATAAATTCGCCCAAAGTTGATTTTTCCTCATCGGCATTAGTGGGCTTATCTAGCGAAGCGGTACTTTGGTCAATTTTTTCAATCACATGAACCTTTTCCACTTCCACGCCCATCTCGGTAGCAATTTCTTGCGGTAACGGTTCGCGTCCGAGGTCTTGAATCAACCGTCGCACCACCTGTTTATATTTGGCAATCGTTTCCACCATATGCACCGGAATCCGGATCGTTCGTGATTGATCAGCCAAAGCGCGCGTCACCGCCTGACGAATCCACCAAGTAGCATAAGTGGAAAATTTGTAACCCCGCATATAATCAAATTTTTCCACCGCTTTAAAAAGTCCAATATTCCCCTCTTGAATTAAATCAAGCAGTGTGAGATTGGAACTCCGACCCATATATTTTTTGGCGATAGAAACCACCAAACGTAAATTGGCATTCGCCAAGGCTTTTTTGGCATCCTCGTCGCCAGCTAAAATCTTTTTCGCCAATTCAATTTCTTCCGAGGCGTGGATAAGGCGATGTTTGCCAATTTCTTTTAAATACATTTGGACCGAATCCATTCCGCTACTCGCGTAGCGACTGACTTTAGTTTTTTCCACCACCGCATTATCCGCCACTTCATCAAGCAAACCAGTATCTTCTAAAATATCAATACTCGCTTTATCAAACCGATCATAAAGCTCGTCTAAAAAAGGCACATCATTTTCAATCAACGGAAAATCTTTTAAAATTTCGGCAAAAGTCACAAAACCGCGTTGCCGACCTTTGGCAAGAAGTTGCGTCAATTTTTTTTCCCATAGCGGTTTGCTTCTTCGCACGGTTTTTTTAATCGGTTTTGATGTTTTTTTTACCGGCTTTTTCACTTTCAAGTTTTTAGCTTTTTTCGGGCTAGACTTTTTTACCACTTTGGCTTTTTTGACCACTTTCTTTTTTTTAGTCATTTATCGTAGATTATTGATTTCGCGAGAGATATCTTGGCATTTTTTTAACCAGCTGTCTACTTGACTGGTATCGCCTGATGACTCCGCGGTTTTTAATTGCCGAAAAACCTCCGCCAACTCTTCTTTCAAACCTTCAATCTCCACTTGTTTTAAAAGCTCCTTAAATTCCGTTTCCAAGCGGGCGCTATCGCTATAATTAAGTTCCGCTTCTAAAATCAAGCGGTCTTTTTCAGCACTAAAATCTACCACCTTAAAACGCTGTTTGACTTCCGACAGGGGCAAAACACTTGACCCAAGCGATTCCGCCCAAAAAATTAAACCGATAATTTTTTCTTCCAATCTTTCTTTGCGGGTTTTATTCGGCGCTTTAATTTCACTTATTACCGTTTCCCCTGTTTCTTTTTGACTAAACGAGGTAACGGGATTGCGCGTCTTAAGTTCTGTCACATCCGCCATCACCACCGCCTCCGGCAAACCCAAATTATCCGCCACTTTGCTCACAAAAATTGATTCATCAATCCGGTTATTTAGTATCGCTAAAAGCGGGTAAAGTTCTTTGCGGAATAAATGCGCCCGCTTCCTTCTATCCGGTTCACTTTTGGTGAAAGTTGCCAGATAAAAATCAATTATCTGACGCGACTCCTTCACTCGTATCAGCCACTCGTTAGCGTTGCGCGCTGCGAGGTCGGCCGGGTCCACGCCCGCCGGTAATTCCGCAATTTTAACTTCAAAGCCTTCGGCAAGTGCCATCATCACTACGCGTCGACCAGCGTTTAACCCTGCCGAATCAGGGTCAAAAGCCATTACAATATTATTGGTCAAGCGTTTAATTAAATTTAAATGCTCGCGCGAGAAAGCCGTGCCCGAAACCGCCACCGTTTGTTTCAGCCCCGCTTGATGCGACATAACCAAATCAAATTGCCCTTCCACTAACACCACAAAATCCGCGCGCCGAATCGCCATCCGCGCTTTGTCATAACCGAATAAAAGACGCGATTTATTATAAAGCAAAGTTTCCGGCGAGTTCACATATTTAGCCGTGTCAGTTTTTTGTTCCCCAAATATTCTACCCGAAAAGCCTACCGCGCGCCCCGACGAATCATTAATCGGAAACATTATTCGCGACCGAAAGCGGTCGTAATATTTTGAACGACTTTCCTCTTTCGTACTTTTAACCACCAAACCGGCTTGCTCCGCTTGCTCCAATGTGTAACCTTTTTTGCTTAAATAATCACCCAGCGCTTGCCATTCCGTCGGCGCAAAACCGATTTGAAATTCTTTAATCGTTTCCGCTTTCACGCCTCGCTTCAACAAATAATTTTGCGCTTCGGAATGCTCCGCTAATTTGAGAGTGTAAAATCGCACCGCCTCCGCCATCACTTCATAAAGTTTTTCTTTAGCGCCAAAATCCGAAACTTTAAACGGTTCCAGTTCCACACCGGCGCGCTCGGCTAAAACTTTAAGCGCTCCAATAAAATCCAGTCCCTCAATTTCCTCAACAAACGAGATAATATCGCCACCCTTACTGCAACCAAAACAGTGAAAAGTGTCGCGAGCGGGAGAAACAAAAAATGAGGGTGACTTTTCGTTATGAAATGGGCAACGCGCGCGGAAGTTAGCACCGGCCTTTTCCAGTTTAAGATAAGAGCCAACTACTTCTACGATATTAAGTCGGGATTTTATTTTCTCAACTGACGATAGCATGGCTTAAGCCATTTCATTACTCACGACCTTATCTTCATACTCGTGTCGTTTCAGGCCGGTTCCAGCGGGGATCAAACGACCAATAATCACATTTTCCTTCAAACCGCGAAGTCGGTCTAAACCAACCCGCACGGCAGTTTTAATTAGCGTTCGCGTTGATTGTTGGAAGGAAACCGAGGCGAGGAAACTTCCCGAATTAAGCGCCACCTCTGAAATACCAAGAATCGTATCTTCCACTACCGCAATCGCCCCACCAGCTTTTTTTGCTTCCGCATTTGACTCTGCCAAATCCACCGCCTCCACCACTTCACCAATTTCAAAATTAGTATCGCCGGGATTTTTTACGCGTTTGCGCGAGAACATTTGTTTGATAATAATTTCCAAATGTTTGCGGGAAATGGAGGCGCCTTGCAATTCGTAAATTTTATTAATCTCGCTAATCACATATTCTTCCGTGGCGCTCGGACCAGCTAAATTAAAGAGCTCGGTTAAACTTAAGGGTCCATCAGTTAACACTTGCCCCTTCTTAACTTCATCACCCTTTTTTACCAACGCCGTGCGCATCGTCATGGTGGTAAATTCTTCCGTCGCGCCCGTTTTGGCACCAGCTAAATCTTCCGCCAAAATTTCAATCACCATTTCTTTATCACCAATTTTAATCTCAGTCACCACGCCGTTCACAGTGGAAATCAAACCTTGATTTTTAGGGATTCGGCGTTCAAAAATTTCTTCCACCCGCGGTAAACCGCCCACAATATCGCCACCAGTATCCACCCCGCCCGAGTGCTTGGTTCTCATCGTCAGTTGCGTGCCGGGCTCACCAATCGCTTGCGCCGCCACAATCCCCACCGCCTCACCCACCTCCACCATTGGGCCACGCCCCAAATCAGCGCCGTAACAAGCTTGGCAAATTCCCGGACTAGATTTGCAAGTCAGCACCGTACGCACCGCCACTTCCGTCACACCATGAGTATCCACCAACACCGCATCTTCCCGCGACAACAGATGACCTTTTTTGAAAATCACTTTACCTTTGGAATTTTTTAAATCTCGAGATAACACACGACCACGAATAATATTCGCCATCCCAGTATCCAGTTGCGAAATATTCGCGCGAGTCAAAACTTTGCCCTCCTTATCACCGCAATCAACTTCGCGCACCACCACCTCTTGCGCCACATTCACCAAGCGTTGCGTTAAGTAACCAGCCTTGGCGGTATTCAGCGCCGTGTCGGTTAAGGTTTTGCGCGAACCGTGAGTGGTAATAAAATATTCAATCGGCGACAACCCTTCCTTGTAGGACGGAATAATCGGGAAGTCAATCAAGCGACCCGCCGGATTAATAATTAAACCTTTCATCCCCGCCATCTGCGACACTTGGCTAATGGAACCGCGCGCGCCGGAAGCTAACATATAATTAACCGAACCATAAGTTGCCAAAGTTTCCGGTAACAGTTTTTCAATTTTGGTTTTGGCGCCAATCCAAATTTTGGTGCTCATTTTATAGCGTTCATCTTTGGAAAGCAGTCCATCATTATATTTTTCTTCTAAATCTTGCGCTTCGGCTTTTGTATCCTCCACAATTTTAGTTTTGCCCGCCGGCACCAGCACATCATCAATCCCCCAAGTCACGCCCGAGCGCGTGGCATACACAAAGCCGAAACTTTTCATTCGGTCCAGAATTTGCGGTAAGCCCGCAATGCCATAACGGGAAATTAGATCATCTAGAATTTTATTAACCTCTTTGCCGTTCACTTCTTTATTGATAAAATTAAATTCCTCGGGCAAAGTTTCATTAAATAAAATTCGGCCCACCGAAGTTTCCACAAACCTTTCTTCTTTATAAGCCAGATATTTCTTGCTGTGAGTTGGCGTGATAATCTTAATTTTTGCCCGCAAATCAACCGCGCCAAATAATTCAGCCGCGATTGCTTCTTCCGGACTAGCAAAAATTTTACCTTCACCCAACGCACCCGGAATTAGCGAAGTCACCCAATAACAACCGAGTACAATATCCAAACGAAGCGACACAATGGGATTGCCATTGCCCGGCTTCAAAATATTGCGATGGGCGGCAATAATCCGATCCGCTTCTTTTTGCGCCGGTTCGGAAAGAGGCACATGCACCGCCATTTGGTCCCCATCAAAGTCGGCGTTAAACGCGGCGCAAACTAGTGGATGCACTTGAATGGCGCTCCCCTCAATTAAAATCGGCCGAAAGGCTTGAATGCCCAATCGGTGTAGCGTGGGCGCGCGATTTAACAACACATATTTATCTTTAATCACATCTTCCAAAATCTCCCAAACTTCGGGAATTTTTTCATCAATTAACCGCCCCGCCCCACGCACATTAAAGGCCAGCTCATCACGTAAAATTCGGGAAATTACAAACGGGCGAAACAGTTCCAGCGCCATATGCTTGGGCAAACCGCATTCGGAAATTTTTAAATGCGGACCAACCACAATCACGCTCCGCCCCGAATAGTCCACCCGCTTGCCGAGCAAATTTTGGCGAAAGCGCCCTTGCTTGCCTTTCAAACTGTCGGAAAGCGATTTGAGTGGTCGCCGTTGGGCTTGACTCATTGCGCCAGTGCTAGAAGAACGCCGAATGGAATTATCAATCAAGGCATCCACCGCCTCCTGAAGAATTCTTTTTTCGTTGCGTAAAATCACCTCCGGCGCGTTTAACTCCTTCAATTTTCGCAACCGATTATTGCGATTAATTACCCGTCGATAAAGGTCATTAACATCCGAGGTGGCATGCCGTCCACCCTCGAGCGCCACCATCGGGCGGAGGTCGGGCGGAATCACTGGTACTACCGTGATAAACATCCACTCCGGTCGCACGCCGGCGCGTTTCATTGATTTAATCAAATTAAAACGCTTTTGCATTTTAACTTTTTCTAACCCGCTCAC
>JBBTTN010000085.1:0-1026 GCA_038064235.1 Patescibacteria group bacterium | reverse complement strand
TGGTAGTATTTCAGATTCTGCTGACTTTTCCATCAAACTTCCTGTTAAATTAGCGGAAGTTAAAGATAAATCGCCATATAAAGTTGTGATTGGAGTTTGTGGTGGTGATACTGGTGCCGATAAAGAAATTGAATTCCAATATCAACCGCTGACTTTTGAGCCACAGTAAAAATTACCCTCTCTTTTGGGGAGGGCAGGGTTGGGTGGTTGCCCAATTAGCACCTATTTGCTATAGTGGTGGGATGATAAAAACGGCGGAAAAGTTAGCAGGCGATAAATTAGTGCAAGACCTTTTTAAAGTTGGAGCGCATTACGGCTTTTCGCGTTCACTTCGTCATCCTTCAGTGAAGAATTTTATCTTTGGTTTTAAAAATCGTGGCACGATTATTGACCTCGGTAAGGCTTCGGAATCACTCAAAATTGCTGGCGAGTTTTTACACAAACTTGGGAGTGAGAATAAAATGGTTTTAATGGTCGGTTCCAAGGCTGAAGCCCGTGTGGCGGTGGAATCTTTGGGTGAGCGCTTGGCTTTACCGTATGTGATCAATCGTTGGATTGGCGGAACCCTCACTAATTACCCGGAAATTAAGAAGCGCATCACGCGCTTGCAAGAATTAACCGAGAAGCGTCAAACTGGCGGTTTTGACGGTCATACCAAAAAAGAGCGCCTGCTTTTTGATCGCGAGATTGCCAAGCTGGAACGGTATTTTTCCAAATTGATTCCGTTGACACGCTTGCCCGACGCTTTGCTCGCGGTGGATTCCAAAGCGGAGGAGATTGCCGTGGCGGAAGCAACCAAACTCGGCATTCCGGTAATCAGTCTTTCTGGTACGGATTGCGATATTAATAAAATCGCTTATCCGATTGTGGTTAATGATAGTGCGCTCTCGGGAATTAAATTTATGCTTGAAGAATTGATGAAGGCTTATCAGGCGGGCAAGACGGCAGGAGTTTTGGCTCGGGCGGAACAAGCGGAAAAAATTGAAAAGGAAAAAGAAGAAGTGATTGCAGAAGTTAAATAATAAA
>JBBTTN010000084.1:1927-5711 GCA_038064235.1 Patescibacteria group bacterium | reverse complement strand
TCGCTGGCTTTTTTGGTTTACTGGAAATTATTCCGTTTGTTGACCGTGACCGCAATACTTTCTAGCAATGGAAATTACCAATCCCTGATTACCGTTAGTGATAATTCGTTTATACTTATCGCGCGTTTTCTTTCTTTTCGCTCCCTGAAATTTTCGCAAGAGCGCGAGTGATTCACTCGGCAATAAAGCCGGATTATGTTTACGCATTTTTTCATACGCCGGATCCAAATGATATCTGCTGTCTCTCATCACTTACCTCCTTTCCAATTAAATAAGAACACTATTTCGAAGACCAAACCCTATTATGAAATTACTTTAATTTGCTCAAGGAGTCAATATGGTAAGATAAAAGGATGAAAACGATATTTCAAAAAATAATTGACAAAGAAGAACCGGCAAAAATTTTATACGAAGATGAAAGATTTATCGTAATTGAAAGCAAGTTTCCTTCGGCTAGCACGCATTGGTTAATTATTCCGAAAAAATTAATTATTTCCATTGCCGAGGCAACTAAAGAAGATGCCGAAATTATTGGCGCGATGAATCTTCTCGCCGTCAAATTTGCTAAAGAAAAAAGCATCGAAGATTACAAACTAATCTTCAACGCCGGTAAATTTCTTCATGTCCCCCACCTCCACCTCCATCTCATCAGCGGTCCAGAAGTTAGAGATTAAAAATATGAAACAAAAGTTTTTTCTCCTTTGCTAGATAAAGAATTTAAGAAATTCAAAAAATTATTTACATAGATTGCAATTATAAACGATTTGTGCTTAAGTATTATCGGTGTGAATGTGCCGACTGGCAGGATCCATGGAGGCAGTCCGGATATGCCTCCAGCAGGTGTCGCCATTCACCTCCCACGACCCTTGGATGAGTAGAATTTGAATTTTGGTAGTAGGAGAAAAAAATTATCTCCAAACCCAGAAAGCAAATTCACTCCAAGGGTCATTATTGTGTTGATCGTCCGTTTACTTCACTCCCAAAAGTTCGCGGAGTTTATCTTCATCAAAACCGATAATAATTTCGCCATCCACATCAATCACTGGCACGCCCATTTGACCGGACTTTTTAATTGACTCCTGACCAGCCACCCGGTCAACCGCCACATTATGCTCGGTATACACAATATTATTTTCTTTAAAAAATTCTTTTGCCATCTGGCAATAATGGCAAGTGGGCGTGGAGTAGATAATTACATTTTTCATAAAGTTATGATAGTTTATTACCGTGAAAAGGTCAACGAGTAATTACCCCACCTTACTCGCTATTTTAAGAAAGGCCACAAAAAGTGGGTGGGGGTTGAGAAGGGTTGATTTAAATTCCGGGTGGAATTGCGTGCCAAGAAAAAAGGGATGAACACTAGTTGATAATTCCACAATTTCCATCAAGTGACCATCGGGCGAGCGACCGGAAAAAATTAAACCGCTTTTTTCCAGTGGTTCAACATATTCCGGATTAACTTCATAACGATGGCGGTGGCGCTCACTAATTTCGATATGTTTGCCCTCCTTCGCTTTTGCTACGGCGGGTAAATAAGCCTTGGAGGCTAAAGTTTTTGGTCTGAGCTCACACGGATAAGCGCCAAGACGCATTGTGCCACCATAATTATTATTTTTAATCAAGGCTTTTTGTTCGGGCATTACCGCAATCACCGGATGTAAGGTTTTAGGGTCAATCTCGGTCGTATTAGCGCCTTTTAAACCTAAAACATTTTCCGCATATTCCACCACGGCGAGTTGCATTCCATAACAAAGTCCAAAGTAGGGAATTTTATTTTCCCGAGCAAATTTAATCACCTTTTTAATTCCCACCACCCCACGATCGCCAAAACCGCCCGGCACTAAAATGCCGTCAAACTTTTTCAAAAATTTTAAATTAGAATTTTTTTCTTCGTAATCACCAGAGTCTAACCAAGTGATTTTTAACTTTTTATTTAATTTACCCGCGGAATGTTTAAGCGATTCAATTACCGAGATATAAACATCGGAAAGAACAAAGTCGCCGGTTTTAAAATATTTTCCCACGATGCCAATTTTCACTTCTTCGGTAGCGTTTTTGAGACGCTCGGAAGCGCGACGCCATTCTTTCAAATCAGTAGTTCTCGGTTTTATTTTTAATAATTTAAGTAAGGTATCGCTTAATCCATCCTTCTCAAAATTTATCGGGATATCATAAATACTCTCAATATCCGGAGCGGAAATAATACTTGCCGTTTGAATATTGCTGGAAAACGCCAACTTTTCCTTCCGTTTATTATCCAGCGGTCGGTCACTGCGAGCAATAATAATATCGGGGTGAATGCCGTATGAATTAAGCGTGCGCACCGCGTATTGCGTCGGTTTAGTTTTCATCTCGCCAATTTTATTCGGCACCGGCAAATAACTCACCAACACAAAAATCACATCATCGGGATGACGCAATTTTAAAATTCGCGCCGATTCAAAAAAAATCGCGTTTTGATATTCACCCGCCGTCCCACCAATTTCCACTACTGAAATATCAGTTTTAGTTTTCGCCACCGATAGGGCGATCCGCCGCATAATCTCATCGGGCAAAGCCGGAATCGGGTCCACGCATTTGCCAGCAAAACCAAGCGCGCGTTCTTTATCTATTACGAATTTATAAACCATTCCGCTTGTCATATAATTTTCCGGCGGAACGGAAATATCCAAAAAACGCTCGTAGTTGCCCATATCTTGGTCACACTCTAACCCTGAATCCAATACAAAAACTTCGCCATGCTCCACTGGGTTCATGGTGCCGGCATCCACATTTAAATATGGGTCAATCTTCATTGGATTAACCTTAAATCCTCGAGCTTTTAAAATTTTGCCAATTGAGGAGGCGGTAACGCCTTTGCCCACGCCCGACATCACTCCGCCAATCACAAAAATGTATTTATGGGCGGGCATAAAATTTTAGATTTTTAAATGTCGCCTAACCGCCAAATAACTCGACGCCACACCCAAAAAAATGCCAATCACTAAAAGCATAAATAAAAGTGGCGCAAAATTTACTAAATAATAAGCCAACAAATCAACTCCGCCATACACGCCCGCGGTGACATTGCGCACCCAGAGCATTGATGGGTAAAGCAAGCCAAGAGCCAACAGCGCACCAATAATCCCCGAAAGCGCTCCCTCAATCACAAACGGCCCGCGGATGTAAGTGTCATCGGCGCCGACCAATCGCATTACGGAAATCTCCTCGCGCGATACATAAATGGCGAGGGCAATCGTATTAAAAGTCACAATCACCGACATAAAGACCAAAATCAAACTCACCGCCAAACCCATTCGCTCGCCGAGCTTAATAATTTTAATTAACCGGTCGGCACTATCTTTTTTGTAGCTGATATCGTCAATTATTTTTTTACCAGCGCCCGCCAAAGCCCTTTCATCTTTAGTGTTTAAAAATTTAATAATACTTTCATATTGCGACGGGTCACCCGCCACAATATTTAAGCGCGCGCCAAACGGATTGCCCACCTCCTCCAATGATTGAAGAATCAAAGCATTGTCTTTATTTTTTAATTTAAAATCCGCCAACTCCGCCTCGCGCGAACTCAGCGTTACTAGCTTAACTTCGGGCAATAATGAGAGCTCTTGTTTAAGCGCCTCCACCGCTGACTCCGCTACGGTAGGCAAAAAAGAAACGCTAATATCGACCTTGCTTTTTAATTCCTCCAACGAAGAAATTAAAAACGCCCGACTCAAAATAATTGAACCGATTACAAACAGCGTGATAGTAATCACCACCACTGAAGCGAGCGACACGCTACCAT
>JBBTTN010000084.1:0-1827 GCA_038064235.1 Patescibacteria group bacterium | reverse complement strand
ATTACAAACAGCGTGATAGTAATCACCACCACTGAAGCGAGCGACACGCTACCATTGCGCCAAAAATTGATTAACCCCGCTTTGATAACTCGTTTGATATTTGTAACAAACATAGGATGATTCTATTATAGAACATAACGCCCCGTGGCGTCATCTCTAATCACTCGACCATTTTCCATTGTCAAGACGCGCTTACCTAGCGAGTCAATCACATTTTTATTATGCGTGGTTAAAATAATAGTCGTACCGATTTCATTAATTTTTTTAAAAATCTGAATCACTTCAAAAGTGTTGACTGGGTCCAAATTGCCAGTAGGCTCGTCGGCAATAAGCAAATCGGGTTGATTAACAATAGAACGCGCCAGCGCCAAGCGTTGCTTCTCCCCGCCCGAAAGTTCGTTGGGAAAGCTCCACGCTTTATCACCGAGCCCTACCAACTCCAACACATGGGGCACATCGGAACGAATTTCGTTTTCCGCCCGACCGGCCGCCTCCATCGTAAAAGAAATATTTTCGTAACAAGTTTTATTGGGCAATAATTTAAAATCTTGAAAAATGCTCCCGATGCGTCGGCGAAGTTTGGGAATATTTTTTTTACGCAAACTATGAATATCGCTGGATTCAAAATAAACCTTGCCCTCGGTCGGCTTTTCCTCGGCTAAAATCATTTTAAGTAAAGTAGTTTTGCCGGCGCCGGAGTGCCCGACCACGGAAACAAATTCGCCCCGATTAATGGTGAAGGTCACATTATCCAACGCCAGCGAACGGTCGTTATAAATTTTGGTTACTTGGTCAAAATAAATCATAAAAATAGTTCAATTTCACCATTGAGCACGCCCTCGGCATCGCGCGTCTCAATATCTCGTTTGTGGTCTTTCACTAATTTGTAAGGATGCAAAACATAAGAACGAATTTGATTGCCCCACTCAATATCGGCGGTTTTGCTAATGTACATTCCTTGCTCCTTTTTCTCGCGTTCCTCTTCTTGACGCTTGTAAAGTTTACCGCGGAGAATTTGGATGGCGGTTTCGCGATTGCGTTCTTGACTGCGTTCCGATTCAGAATGCGCCGAGAGATTGGTAGGCAAATGCACCACCCGCACCGCCGTCTCGCGCTTGTTTACATTTTGCCCGCCCGGCCCACTGGAACGCGTGAATTCAATTTTCAAATCTTTTTCATCAATCACCACCGCTCCGCCTTTTTCCAACTTGGGAATCACTTCCACCAAAGCAAATGAAGTGTGCCGAAGTGATTTAGCGTTAAAGGGCGAGAGTCGCACGAGACGATGTACGCCCGACTCACCCTTCAGTGTACCATAAGCTTTTTCCCCGCGCATTTCAAAAGTCAGATTGCGATAACCGCCGTGATTATTTTCGTTTTGATGAATCAAATAAACTTCAAATCCGCGTCTCGTAGCAAACTTTTGATACATTTCAAAAAGCATTCGCGCAAAATCTTCGGCGTCATCGCCACCGGCACCAGCAAAAAGCGTCATCACCGCATCGCCAGCATCGTATTGCCCGCCAGCGCCAGCGATTAAACTTGCTTTAAGCTCGCGATGTTCCTTCACCACCGCTTGCGCCTTAACTTTATCCAACCAAAAATCCGCGCCAGCCATTTCCGCCTCCAACGCTTCAATCTTTGCCTCAATTTCCTCTTTTTTCATATTGAGCCGAAGGCGGGAATCGGACCCGCATTCCTACTTTACGAAAGTAATGTTCTGCCATTGAACTACTTCGGCTTTATAAACTTTTTTAAATAATTTGGAGCCAATGGCCGGAATTGAACCGGCGACCTACTCCTTACCATGGAGTTGCTCTACCAGCT
>JBBTTN010000083.1:9168-10702 GCA_038064235.1 Patescibacteria group bacterium | reverse complement strand
TTCCTCGCTCTGCGCGGCCAGAATGCTTTTTGCCGGCAATCCAGTTAATTGCATGATTAGGGTATCTGATGATTATCTCCGGACCAGAACCTCTCACCGGAAGCGTCACTTCGCCAGTTCTAAAAACCGCCAAATTATTTACACTCGCCAATTTAAGATAGGCAACAAACGGTCGGTTAGAAATTCCGTTATTGGTATCATAAAAACTTCTCGTAAAACCGCTATAATCAAAAGTATAGTTTTGACCATAATAATAAGCAGGCGGGGTAGGATAATTAGGAAGATCAATTGGAATAATCCCTCGCGCCGACCGGTCTCGCGTCGGGCCACTGGCAATTAATTGACTGGAAACAATCATTGGGTGCTGAAATGGATCCGTGTCGGTTGGAGAAATAACAGTATTTTGTCTCACCTCCACCACATCGCCAGATGAAGAGGTAAAACCTTGAGTCCGCCAAGAAAAGGGGTTACTCACCCCACCATGTAATGATTCGGCAGGTGCGTCTAATTCCAACTTAAATGCGGATGATTTCCCCTTTCTGTAGCACGAGATATCTTTAATCGCCTCTCGAGTTTTGGCTCCGATATACGGCCAACCTTGAGAGTATGAGGGGCCCTCATTTTGGATATTGTTTACTAACTGAAACTCGTTAATCGCCGTGACTAACGGTTCATAATTTACTATTTCCCAACCACTTGAACCGTCATGGCAACCCAAATAAGTAGAACACCCTCCCGTTGTGTTAAACCTCTGATAGGTTGTGCGGTAATTCGGTCCCGGTCTATAACGCGTAAAAAAATCATTTAATTTTGCTAGGCTAATCTTTTGGGTCGGAAGAGTTCTCATCATTTCCGCATTATCATCCCTAAAGAGACTATTTAGATTAACATCGCTAGGGATAACGATGCATTCATTAAAATATCCGGAGGCTTGAATCGGGACCGCAGAGTTGCCAACCCCCAATAAAACAAAACCTGAAACTGCCAAAACATAAAATAATCTTTTCATATAATTATTATTTACTTTTAATTTTCTAGACTTCTGGTTGGAATCGGGGTGATGGCGTCAAAGGTTGCAGTGACGGTTTTGTTGCCATTCATTGTCACATTACAAATATTGCCTTGAACACTACTACAACCAGACCAACCGATAAAATTAGATCCCCGGGCGGGGCTTGCCACCACATAGGTTTGGTAACCAGAATTATATTGATCATTACAATCCGAACCGCAGTAAATTGAAACCGGGCTAGCCGATGGGTCAGACGAAACAGCGCCGGAACCCGTGCCTCGTTTCGTAACCGAAAGTTGATAGTAAACAACATTGCTTTGATTCGGCAATGAAACCCCAACTTCCTCATTATTATTATAATTATTATTTGAACCAGAATTTGAACTAGAATTAGATGACGCGGGAACACTTCCACTCCCCACCGGCGCGCTCATATTCCAAACAGCAGTGACGGTTTTAGCGCTGTTCATAATCACGCGACAAGTGTTGGTGAGACCGCCAGTGTCGCTACTGCAAGCGCCA
>JBBTTN010000083.1:0-9068 GCA_038064235.1 Patescibacteria group bacterium | reverse complement strand
GCGTGACGGCGGTGTTAAGAGGATAGCTTTGAGAACAATCAGCGCCACAGTTAATTCCACCAGAGGGTGAAGTAGCGGTGACAATGCCAAAAGAACCGGTGCCACCAGACTTGCTGACACTTAAAAGCGGTTGGGACGGATTGGCGGTGGAACTCAAAGCAAAAGGGCCTTCAACAAAAGGGCCAACGCCAGCAGGGATGGAAAAAGTGGTGGAGTAACTGGTGTAGCCGGGTTTGGAGAGGCTAATTAAATAGGTTTGACCGACATTAAGAGGAATGACGGGAGTTTGACCACCTTGGATGGTGTATTGGGTGAAGAAGAGTTGACCGTTTTGTCTGAATTCAACTTTGACCCCGACTAAACCGGCGCCGGTGGCGTAATCGTTAATAATGGTCTGGAGGAGGCGTTGACTAGACGCCTCAACGCTTTGGGTGAGAGAAAATGCTAAACCCGCCACCAGCAAAATCGTAAATAATTTTTTCATTTTTTAGTTAAATAAAATAACACCTGATAATGGTGTTATTTTAACATAAAATGAATTTGAATTTGTAAACAGTTATCCCCTCGCTTTTTTGACCCGACGAGAAATGATAAATTGATTGGAATACTTTTTAGGATGACGAGACTTTTGCCCTTTGCCCGTGGGCTTGCCCCAGAGACTTTTTGCCCGACGTAAACCTCGGCCTTGGCGTCCTTCACCGCCACCGTAAGGATGATCTACCGGATTCATCGCGCTACCGCGCACCGTGGGGCGGATACCCAACCAACGCGAGCGACCGGCTTTACCCAAATTAACCAGATGATTCTCTTCATTGGAAACTAAACCAATGGAAGCCCACGCCGTTTCGCGAATTTTATGCACTTCAGTTGAAGGCAATTTAAGATTAACATAACCGCCATCAAGCGAGAGTACTTCGGCAAAGTTGCCCGCCGAGCGCACCATTTTAGCGCCACCGCCCGGTTTAATTTCCACATTATAAACAAAAGTGCCAATCGGAATAACGGAAAGTGGTAAACGATTGCCGGTTTTAATTTCGGCTTTGTCGGAAGTGAGCACTTTATCGCCAACTTTTAAACCCGCCGGCGCCAATTGATAACGATAAGCGCCATCGGCGAAAGAAACCAGCGCGATAAAACCGGTGCGATTGGGGTCGTATTCAATCGTTTTGATAACACCGGGCACATTAATTTTGTCATATTTAAAATCAATCTCGCGATACAAGCGTTTATGTCCCCCGCCTTTATGACGCACCGTAATCCGTCCAAAATTATTGCGACCCATATCGCGTTTAAAACCGGAAGTCAAAGACTTTTTCGGCTCGCTTGCCGTGAGATGGTCACGGTAAGAAATTGTGGTCATCCCCCGACGCGATTTAGTGGTTGGTCTGTAACTTTTCATAAAATTTTATTTAAACAATTTCAATCTTATCGCCTTTTTTAAGCGTAATCAGCGCCTTTTTAAAACCCGGCACATGACCCGAGCGACCGCCCCGACCGCGGACGGTAATCTTTTTTGACGGCGAATTAATGATATTAACGCGCGTCGGCGTGACGCCAAAAAGTCGGCGCACCGCCCCCGCCACGGTTTTTTTGTTTGCCGATTTTGTCACCCGAAAAATATAAACTGGCTGGTCGGATTTTCCAGTCGCTAACGCCGTGGCCTTTTCTGTGACATGGGGTTTGACCAAAATAATTTCATCCTGATTTAATTGTTTACCAATTTTTGACATAAATTATTTTATTGATAACGCTGGCTCTACAATTACCACAAATTGATAACGCAACAAATCAATCGGGCTGACTCCGGCAAACGGTTTAACCAGCGCGCTTTTGATATTTTTAAACCCGCGCCGAATTTCTTGACTCACGGTGGGCAAAGCAAGAATCGCCCGATTACCCGTTTGATAACCGATTTTTTCAAACCCTTTAATTTGACTTAGATTTTTAAGTACTCCCAGTGCATTTTTGGTTTTGCCTTCAATGTCTAATTTATCAAGAAAAATCACTTCCTTGTCGCGATGCTTGGCGGACAAAATTGTTAGTCTGGCTTTGAGCTTGGCTTTTTTATTAACTTTTTTAAAATAGTTTCGCTCATTGGTTGGACCGTGAGTGGCACCACCACCCCGCCACAAGGGCGAACGGATGGAACCGTGTCGCGAGCGCCCCGTGCCTTTTTGACGCCACGGTTTTTTGCCACCCCCGCGCACCTCACCCCGCCCTTTGGCGTGAGCGCGGTTAGTGCGTTGATTTGACTCCATTGAAGTCACCACCTGACGCACCAAATTATTATTCCACGGCAAAGCAAAAATCTCCGCCGGCAACTCGGTAGTCCCAGTTTCTTTTCCTTGTTGATTGTAAACTTTTGCTTCCATAATTACTTTCCCGACGCTTTAGTCGGGACCCCGACCGAAGCGTCGGGGCTATTACCTATCACCCTTATTACTGTTCCCCGTCGACCCGGAATTGCGCCCGAAACCAATAATTGATTCGCCTCGGTATTGACCGCAACAATTCGCAAATTTTTTACCGTCACGCGATCACCGCCCATCCGGCCCGCCATCCGCATCCCTTTAGGCACCCGCGTGCGCAAACCGCCACCTATAGAACCGGGCTCGCGTTCAGAATGTTTTTGACCGTGAGAGCGTCGCCCACCATGAAAGCCATGGCGTTTAACCACGCCTTGAAACCCCCGACCTTTAGAGATGCCGGAAATTTTAACTTGTTCGCCTACTTCAAAAGTTGCGGACGACTCAGCGCTTTCAGGCAGAACCGACGAAAGAGCAATGACCGTCACCGGTTCCACCCGACCATCGTCGTGAAAGATTTGCGTCATATTGAGTTTTCTGCCAATTAAGGATTTCATTATTATTTATTCGTATCACCCGCCTTGCCGTCGGGCAGGTTCGCATGTATTCGTTAATCATTCGTATCGTTTACATCATCTTGACATCAATATTGACGCCCGAAGGTAAATCTAAACTAGTTAAGCTTTCAATCAACTTGCCTGACGGATTAAGTATGTCCACCAAGCGTTTGTGAATCCGCATTTCAAACTGCTCGCGCGCGTTCTTGTGCACAAACGCGCTACGATTAACGGTATATTTTTTAATCTCAGTCGGTAATGGCACCGGACCATGCACCGTGCCATCGTAACGCGTAGCGGTGTCAACAATTTGTTTGACACTGGCGTCCAAAACCTTATTTTCATAAGCGGAAACCCGAATCCGAATTTTTTGGATATTAGCCGTTTCGGCGCTAGTTTTAGTCGCCTTAGATTTAACTTTTCGTACCACTTTTTCCGTTTTTTCCGCCATGAAAATTTATTTTTATTTTTATGCCACCACTTTAGTGACCACGCCTGCGCCCACCGTTTTACCGCCCTCGCGGATGGCAAAGCGTTGCTTCTCTTCCAGCGCTACCGGTGCCACCAATTTAACTTTAAAAGTGACTGTGTCGCCAGGCATTACCATCTTCACCCCTTCCGCCAAAGTTACTTCACCCGTCACATCAGTAGTACGGAGATAAAATTGCGGTTTGTAACCGGTAAAGAATGGGGTGTGTCGTCCACCTTCCTCTTTCTTTAAAATATAAACTTCCGATTCAAAGTCGGTATGAGGTGTGACAGTGCCAGGTTTGGCAATGACTTGACCGCGAGTCACATCTTCCTTTTTTGTGCCCCGAAGCAACACTCCGGCATTATCACCAGCGATACCTTCATCAAGTTGCTTGTTAAACATTTCAATTCCGGTAATCGTGGTTTTAGCGGTGGGCGCTAGTCCAACAATTTCCGCCTCCTCGCCAACTTTAATGCGTCCGCGTTCAATCCGTCCAGTTACCACCGTGCCCCGACCTTCAATAGAGAAAATATCTTCAATCGGCATCAGGAACGGTTTATCAAGATCGCGCACTGGCTCGGGAATATATTCATCAAGCGCCTTCACTAATTCCAAAATCGGCTTCGCCCATTCATCATCTTTGGATTTAACTTCCAACGCTTTGAGACCAGAACCGCGGATCACCGGCGCGTTATCGCCATCATATTGATACTTGGTTAAGAGTTCCCGAATTTCCGCTTCCACCAAATCCACCAAATCTTTATCATCCACCATATCCACCTTGTTCAAGAAAACAATAATTTTTGGCACGCCCACCTGACGCGCCAAAAGCACATGCTCGCGAGTTTGAGGCATCGCACCGTCGGTGGCAGCTACTACGAGGATAGCGCCATCCATTTGCGCGGCGCCGGTAATCATATTTTTAATATAGTCGGCGTGACCGGGCGCATCAATATGCGCGTAATGACGATTAGCCGTTTCATACTCTTGGTGAGAAAGCGCAATGGTAATTCCGCGCGCTTTTTCTTCTGGTGCCGAGTCAATCTCGTCCACACCTTTAACTTTAGCTTTAAAACCGGCCAAGTTTAAAACATGTAAAATTGCCGCCGTGAGCGTGGTTTTGCCGTGGTCAACATGGCCAATGGTGCCAACATTCACGTGCGGTTTATTGCGTTCAAATTTGTCTGCCATAATATTTTAATTTTTAACCCCGACGCTACGGTCGGGGTCCCGACTTTACGTCGGGGCTAATAACTACTTTTAATAGCGTGAGGTTAATCCTATACAAGATTGGGGTAGCAGTCAAGCTCCCCCGACTTTACGTCGGGGGTGTTGGCTATTTATTCCAATCGGCAGGAACTTCAGTGTTGGGATTAAGCGGTTCGGCACAAGCGGTAAACTCACAAGTAGGCGCCACTCTTGACACATATGAGCCATCGGCGCAACGCTTTACATCTTGGGTGCAAACTCCGCCCACCGCACCAGTTTGATCGTCGGTTGGCGCGGAAGCCTCGTTTTTAAGGGCTAAATAAGCCGCCACCACGATTATCACCACCACTAAAGCCACAAACCAATAACCTTTTTTGCTTTCATTTTCCATTGCCCCATCCTACCGCTTTAGCATTTATTTTTCAAGGTAGTGACGCAACAGATTGATTTATCCACTTATATTATTGAGTTTTTACAGCATCTGATATATAGTAGTTATGTAGGCAATCCCTACCGGATTTTGATCAAGGCTCGTTCCCGCAAGGGGCGGGCCTTTGACATTAATGTTTCCGGAAGCGATCCATATCCAGCCGGTAACGAAGATCGTCGGCGTATAAAAGTCGAGTTATTAAGCCCTCTCTCGCTGCATCCACGACCTCTTTGCCGACATGACCACGTGCACCAAAAACATAGGATAATTTACCAAACTTATCATGTAAATATCGCAACGCATAGACCAAATCTCCATCACCAGAAAAGAGCACAATATTTTCGTAATCGTCACACATGCGGATTAGGTCAACCGCCATTTCCACATCGAGATCGCATTTTTTCTCATACCCGCCGTCACATGATTGATCGTGTATATACTTCACAGGTTTTGTGAGAACTTCAAAACGGTTCATTTTTGCACGATCTAAAATGTTTGCAGACCAGAGCGAAAGTGAGGGGGAACGTTCCTTTGGTCCATAGTCAGAGCCATAATAAAAACGACGGAGTGAGACTTTGCCTTGTGATAATTTTTTTACGAATCGGGCAAGCTCCTGGATACCCACCCGCCAACCGAGACTTTCTTTCCATTTATCAACATTACCAAAATCAACCACAACTATTGTCCGCTCTCTTTTTCGCTCAAATGATTCTAGAAATTTTGCTACTTCAGTTTGGTCCATCCCGTTATTTTACCACAATAAAACTCAGCCCTCTCATAACTTTCCTACCGCTTTGCCAATTCTTTTTCAAGAGCGCAAAACAAAACCCCGCTCTGATTTGCCTTTCGGCTAATCGGGCGGGGTAATATAATTCTCCGGCAAATTTCACCTCCTTAATCCTCTATATGGCGCGCAATGGTAACAGGGAAACCTCCCTCTACCAATTCCGGATGGAGATTAATTTTCACCATTAATGACTTTTCCCAAACATGACGATCGTCCATCTCTTCATCTTCCTCTTCGTCAGGTTTACGAGGGGCACAAAGAAACAAAGTCATCTTTGGATCCGACGGGACCTTTTCTTGCCTAGCCATAACCTCCCCTTTCAAAAAAAGTTTTGTTTGATCTAGTCCAATAAAAACAATACTCCAATTAAAATCTATTGGCAATCAGTAAGCTGAAAGTATCTTTAAGACATTATCTGAAAGAACCGCAAACTCTTCCTTTGATTTTTCAATATTTTCTTTTGTCCCAAGTTGATTATCGACAATAAGCGTTGGGTCAAGATCAAAAATCGCCACTCCAAGTTCTTGGCATTTAGCCGGAATCCGACCATAATCCTGAATGAGTTGTAGCGGGTTTTTCCAACTTTCCTCAACTAATCCATTCCGACAATGTTTTTCGGAAAGATAGGTTCGAACTCGCTCGGGAATCTTTTCCATCCAAGCGCGATGATCGGCAATCGGTTGTTTGCCGTACACATTGTAAGCGTTAACAATATAACCGATAAAAAGTGGATCGCCCGGTAATACTAATTTTGTCTCCGTATTCCCCGCCAACGCTTTGGCGGAGTTTCGCCATTGGCTTTTCCATTTCTCGTAGATTACTCCCAAATTTTCAATTCCTTGAACGCTAAAAGCATCGGGCATCATTGGCACCACAAAATAATCAGCGCCAAGCAAGATCATTTGATTTAAAAGTCCTAAACTCGGACTAGTGTCAATCACAAAAATATCAATTTGCTCACTCAACCCTTTTTCTCTTAAAAAACGGTCAATGGCGCTGGTTTGAAAATAACCGATTGGTTGCCCCGAAGCCGCTTGACCATAAGCCGTGGAAAGTAGACCCTCATAAACTGAAAGATTGATATCGCCTTTTAAAAGACTGAGATTTTTATCGGCCTTGACTGGAAGAAATTTTACCGCCAGATTTATATCACCGCCTCCCTCCACCACGCCTCGCAACACATCATAAATAGTTTTTTCAGTTTCAATAAAAAGATGTTTAGCATAATATTCTTCACCTAACGCTAAACGAGAGAGATTACATTGTGGGTCCAAATCAATCAGCGCTGTTTTGTATCCCAATTTAGCAAATGAAACCGCACAATTAAAAGCCAAAGTGGTTTTACCAACTCCGCCTTTATTATTTACAAAAATAAGTTTTTTTGCCCGAGGAAATTTCACCTTGTAATCATATCACAAACAATGAATCTTTCTACGACTCGGCGCAAATTTAAAATTTGTATAATTTATTCCAAACCAAAATCATTTGTTTTTTGTCATCCCCATCCAGAGCGCCTAGTTTTCTGGAAATATCACTCTTATCCAAACAAGTAATTTTTGCCAATCTTACCCAAGAATTAAGTAGTAATCCTGATTGTTGCCAATTTATTATTTTGCAATCTCCCTTATTTTTTCGTTCCGTGGTTGTAATTGGTGCCAATATAATATCATCATCTCCGATGTCTAAAATAACAAGAACTGGGCGCTGTTTCTTGTTTCCATCTGTTTGGTAAAAGACAGTAAAAACAATATCACCAAACTTATATTTGGTCATAAATTTCGTCAGATTTACTGTAGGATTTAAAAAATTTATTTTTAATAGCTTTATTCCATAAAGATTCGTAATTTTCATTAACTACCGAATGTTTTAAAAGATTCTCATACTGCAAGCGCGGAACAAGTATCAAATCTTTTTCTTTTATTAAATTTTTTGGAATTGTTATTGTTGTCATAATTTAAACATATCATAAACCAAGTTAAAAACAATCCAAATAAAAACTCCCCGTTTGGGGAGTTTTTTGTTTTTCATCAGAGCGACCACCGAGGGCGGTCCTCGGTAAATTTTAGTTGCCGGAAGTTAGCAAACTAATTGCGAACGGCTCATCGCTTTGGTCGCAAATGTTAGTATTGCCAGCCAAGCAAACCTTCATCCAATATTGACCAGTGGAAATTACGCCACCGTTGATATCGGTCGCCACAATCCAGTCATAGTCAGCATCAACCGAAATGTTGGAATCAAGGAGAATTGGCGGGCGCATCACATTCGCATTAGCCGGACAGGAAAGGGAAGCGGTAGAAATACAGTTCCAATAATAAGGTTGTAGGGAAATTGTTACCTTGTCATTAGAATTAGTATTTTGGGTATCCCACTTAATTCTTTTAGTAGAATTTGCCACCCAAGTCTCACCCCCATTTGGGGAGGTAACGCGGATAGTAGGAGTAACATTACCACCACCATAGCTTGCAGTTAATTTGTTATTATTTTCGTTAGTTTCAGAATAAATATTATTTGGATCAACCTCTACCCAACCCGTGTAAGGAGCTGAAACGCCCGGAAATTGTGAGTAAGTATAACGGAAAGTAAGACAAGCCCCCGGAGTAGAAGCTAGGTAAATATAGTCTGGAGTGTAATTCAAATTAACTCCATTCACAGAAAACATTACTGGGAATGAATTAATTTTGCTTCCTTTATTACAAAGCACTGCTAATGGACCAGTGCTATCAAAGGTAAGAGAGGACACCGCTAAATCTGGGGTAGAGACATTACCACCACGCTCTTTAATGAAGAAGATCCCGTCGGATGCGTCAAAAAAATCATAAGGATAATTAGTATTTAGATCATCGCCATAAATCTCAACGAGAAACCGTCCCCCAACATCACCTGGAAAAGTCACTCTGGTAATATCATTGGTAGTAATATCTATCGGGATTGCTTCAAAACCATCATTTGAACTGAAAAAGTGTGTACTGTAACCAACATTATTGGTCAATACTATTCTCACCTTACCATTTTTATCTAAAGCACTACCATCCCATTTTATATCTTGAGTAGCACCATTAGCCCAAACTTCACCACCATTAGGTGACAAAAGCTGAAATCTTTTATTTACATTACCAGTATCCCCCACCCTCACGCTCAAGCCGGTGGATTTGGTGTTACCAGCGTTATCGGTCACATAAAATTGCGGGTAATAATTACCGGCAGTGTTGTAGGTGTGAGTAAAGGTGGCGGTTTGACTTGCTTCACGCTTGGCCATCGTTGGAACACTGCCGCTAGACATAGTTCTAGACACTTCATCACCCCAACT
>JBBTTN010000082.1:0-1947 GCA_038064235.1 Patescibacteria group bacterium | reverse complement strand
ATACAGAGGGGCAAGGGAAATCAATGCAGAAATTTAGAGAATGGCTACGAAATAAATTTATTGTTCGTGCGGTTGTTTCCTTGCCTCACAACACTTTCGTCAATGCTGACGCAGGCGTAAAAACATCCGTTCTTTATTTAACAAAAAGAGTTTCAGAAGACGAGGAACAGCCCCCCGTATTTATGGCCATCAGTAAAGACATAGGACATAACGACGCGGGGAGAATTACTTCTGAATGGGGCGACCTAGGCAATATTCTTGAATCTTTTCAAAAATTCCAAAATGGTGACTACTAAACTACAAACTTTTGAGAATAACCCACTGACTTTTGGCGTTGCCTTAACAGAGAGCGACGATCGTTTGGATTGTGCGTGGTTTAATCCAATTATTGAAAATAAAATTGATGTTCTTCGGAAAAGTAAGAGAAAAGACAGGAAGCTGGTGAAATTAAAAACTGTAGCCGATGTAAAAGGTGGCAAAAGGTTGCCGAAAGGGACGGTTATTATAGAAAGTGAAGCAAATAATATCCCTTACATTCGCGCAACAGATATAAAAAATCAAAAAGTAAATTTGGATACTGCTGTCAAAATTTCAAAAGAGGTTCATCACGAAATACAAAATTACCAATTACAGAAAGACGATGTGGTTATTACTATCGTCGGCACTATTGGCGAAATCGGCATTCTTGAAGAAGAAGTTGATGTTTGTGATTTTACGGAAAACATTGCAAAAGTGCGTGTCAATAAAGATTCTGTTTTGGCTAGATTTATCCTGCTTTTTCTTGATAGTGAGTTTGGTAAAATGCAGACAGAAAGATTTACTGTCGGCTCTTTGCAATATAAATTGAGCTTGACGAGCTCCCGTGATATTGAAGTTTATATCCCGCACGACGGCAACGATTATGATATTAAGACGCAACGGAAAATCTTGGAGGAGGCATATAATCTCTTTGAGAGAGCAAATCAACAGAGAGAAAAAGGATTGGAATTGATTGACAGCGCAAATTCTGTAGTTGTAGAGAAATTAAAAATCCCACTTCCAGACGAAAAAACGGGGGTTTATTTCATGCATAAAATTGAGACCGAACCTACCACGCGACTAGACGCACTTTTCAATAACCCTGTTCGTGAAAATCTAATCGCCAACCTTAAAACATATCCACACAAAGAGTTGGGTAAGCTAACAAAACCACAAGGAAAAGAGGACATCAGCCCGACTGATTTTTATAAATTGGTGGAACTAGAGCAGATAGACGAAAAAACTGGGCGGATAGTTTCCTCGCAAGAAGTGCCGGAGCTTGGCTCGGAAAAAATTTTATTAAAAACAAACAGTATTTTAGTAGCGAAACTACAACCAGAAAAAGGGAAAGTTGTTATTGTGTCGCACGAACACGACGGAGCCGTTGGCTCAAGTGAACTTGTTCCTCTTTTGCTTGAATCAGCAGATGTTTCGTTAAAATATCTTTGGGCAGTTTTAAGAAGCGACTATGTACTGAAGCAATGGGGATATGAGCTGACTGGCTCATCAAGAATGAGAATAGGTTCAACCGAATTAAAGCAAACAATAATTCCTATTCCCGATAAAAAAATCCAAGATGAAATTGTGGCCGATATTGACGAAATGATAGCTGAAAGCGATAAAATGTTGCAGGAAGCAGCTGATTTATTTAAGGAAGCTAAACATCATTTTATATCGGCTGTGATTGAATAATTGTCGCCAAAAAGCCCGTCCAAGTTTCCCCAAAAGAAAACAGCGGAGCAAGCAGAGGATTCCTCCTCCGCTTGCGACATCCGAATTCAAAAAAGATTAGCCGAGTGTTTGCCGAGGCTCTGCGAGGCGGTGGCGGGGCTGATTCATTCGCTCAAAAAAAGTTCAAGCAAAGTGTATAATTACGGCACCGATTTTAGGTTAGTATTGTTTTACATGCCGCCGCAACAAATTCTCTGG
>JBBTTN010000081.1:0-1630 GCA_038064235.1 Patescibacteria group bacterium | reverse complement strand
TTCTTCAACTAATTCAAGTTTAGAATAAATTATCGGCCTTCTGTTTGCCATATATTCATACACCTTCATTGGGAAACCGAAATTTCTGAAATGCGGCTGGTCGGGGTATGGTATAGAAAGAACATCCGAAGCCGTTTCATACAGAAATAATTCGTCTTGTGGCTTTCTCCCGATAAAAATACATCTGTCTGAAACTCCTTTATTTTCGGCAAATTTTTTATATTCCCAAATTTCATCATCTTTGCCACCAACAAAAAGCATTATGACTTCGCTTGGAAGTTCTGGTAAGGCTTCAATCATCGTCTTTATCCCCTTTTCCATACCCATGGTTTTAAAAAACCCGACATAAGCGACAATTTTTTTGTCTTTCGGTAAATTTAATTTATTTCTCGCGTCACTTTTGTTCAACGATTCATATTTCTCAAGATTAACACCTCCATAAACCACTAAAACTTTTTTTCCTTTATTTTTTGATATTGCAACAATTGATTTTTTCAATTTTTCTGAGGTTGTTATAAGGTAATCACTACCATCTACTATAAAACTATCTCGCCAATCGCCAAAAAGCATATGCCAATCTGAACAAATTTTGTTTTTAAAACGAAACATTCTCTTCCAGAATATAAGTAGCACCAAAAGATTAGGATCATTAGAGAAAAAAACTGTATCTCTTGTCCAATTTTTACTGCGCAAAATAAAATATGGCAACCAAAAAAAGTAAAAAAAGCTTTTGCCGTGGCTCCATTTTATATTTGCGCTCAAATTAGGGAATTCAGAAATTTCTTTAGACACGTTCTTTGCGGTCACAAACAAAAAATCATTTCCCATCAGGGAATAAAATGCCCTAGCCATTTCGCGTATATAGATATGGTCGGCCGTTCCTCCAGGATATTCTTTAGCTGTTAGATAAATTAATTTCATAAACTTAAAATGTGTTTCCAGTCATACCCCTGATTATCGAGCAAGTTTTAATTTTTCCAATTTAACGACGAAAGACAACGCAAACAGCGAAGGCCAAATTTTCGTCATGAATTTTGAGATTGTTCCAATAAAAAAATGGTTCTGCCAAAAAGTGTTCATCCGAACTTCAACTAAACTAAGTCCCCCATCTTCCGTCATTTTTCTCAAAACAGAGTAATTAAACCAATACACATGTCCTTTGTTCGGCCTGTTGTTTTCGGGAACATCGCCTCGCAAAACTTGGAGCCGCGCGGGCAACGAATTAAAATTGGGTACACTAATTATGATATATTTTTTTGAAACACGGACAGCTTCTCGTAAAAGCGCCTCGGGCGTGTAGACATGCTCCAGCACGTCAAGCATGATCACCGTATCAAAAGCGCCATCTTGAAAAGGAAGGTTCTCGGTGGCAACATCAACAACTGACGCGTTGAGTCCTTTTTCCCTGCATTTCTTTACTCCTTCTTCAGAAATATCAACACCCGAAACTCTCACTCCTTTTTGTGAGAGCGCGCTCAAAAGGAGACCGTCGCCGCAGGCAATATCCAACACGTTTTGTCTTTTCTCCACCATCTCAAGCGCCTTCTGGTGCCGAAAAACGAAGGCCTGACTGCCCTCTCGCCATCGCTTATTTTCAAATTCTTTTACGCTGCTCTTTTTCATGGTGAGG
>JBBTTN010000080.1:0-5064 GCA_038064235.1 Patescibacteria group bacterium | reverse complement strand
AAAGTAAACTCCTCAATTTGACGCACGCGCTCGCGCGTGATGCCATAAACCTGACCGATCGCCTCAAGAGTAAAGGGTTCGGCATTATCCAGACCATAACGCTTTTTAATGATATCCCGGGCGCGTTCCGGTAAGGCGCCTAAAAGCTTCTTGGAAACCTCCTTTGGCTTAAATGTAAGTATTTCGTTAATCATAATATAAATAATTAAAATGTTTAATTACTCTATTTGTATCATTTCACCCTAAAAGAGTCAACCCCGTTAGAGACAGAGGGTCGCTGCGAGCCCTCGCGGTCTCTAACGGGGTCAAGCATTTGGTTAAATATAAAAAGGGGCCCGCAATTCTCGTCATGCTGAGAATGCGGGACCCCGGCGACGCTCCGCGCTTAAGGAGCGATGGTAATTTACCTTATAGCTCTTGAAACTTCAAGTGCCATTTTTCTAAGCCCATTTGCTACACGTCGATTCTCACTACGCTTTTCTTTCTGATGAACCTTGCGCACTCGCCTGCCGTGTCGCACCAATGACTTCGACATGTCGAACCTCCACAAAAAATGAAAAGAAGACCAAAACGCCAACTTATAGATTACCCGATAAAAAGTTAATTGTCAATCACAAAGTTGATAAGTCGGTTGGGGATAAAGATAGTTTTTTTAATTTCTTTTTCTTTTAACCATTTGGCAGTGAGAGGTTGTTTAATTACTAAATTTGAAACTTCAGCTTGCGTTAAACTTGGAGGCAGAACGATTTCATCCCGGACTTTGCCGTTAATTTGAATCATTATTTTTACTTCACTGCTCGCCTTTTTTACCACTTGAACTTTTGGCCACGGCTCAAGTGTGATTGAAGTCTTGTGACCTAATTTTTGCCACAATTCTTCAGCAAGATGCGGAGCAAAAGGTGACAGAATTTTTAAGAAGGTTTCAAAAGTTTTTAAAGGGATAGTCCCGACGCTTTGGTCGGGATCCCGACCTTGCGTCGGGGCTTCAAAAGCTTTTAGGGTAATCATTAATTCACTGACGCAGGTATTAAACTTCATTGCCTCAATATCTTCTCCGACTTTTTTCACGCATTCGTTTAATATTGAAGCCAAGGTGAGACCTTGGGGCATCTTTAAGGTCTCACCTTGAGCTACCTTTAAACCAATCCTCCACACTTTTTCTAAAAATCTTCGCGTGCCCACCAAACCATCTTCATTCCACGAAACCATTTGTTCAAATGGCCCAATAAACATTTCATACAAACGCAAGGCATCAGCGCCAAAGCGGTTTACTAAATCATCGGGATTAATCACATTTCCACGCGACTTACTCATTTTTTGACCATCGGGAGCGAGAATAAAACCGTGTGAAGTACGCTTGCGATACGGCTCTTTGCCGGGCACCAACTTTTGGTCATAAAGAAATTTGTGCCAGAAACGCGAGTAGAGTAAGTGAAGCGTGGTGTGCTCCATCCCGCCATTGTACCAATCCACCCCCAACCAATATTTGAGATTTTTTTGAACTTTGTTATTTGAAAATTGTTTGGAAATTGGTGCTTGTGATTTGAGATTTTCGCTTAATAAATATGCGATGTAGTACCAACTTGAGCCGGCCCAGTTGGGCATCACATCCGTCTCACGCCTAGCCCAAGCCTTACACTTCGGGCATTTAACTTTGAGCCACTTTTCAGCTTTGGCTAATGGCGAATCCCCATTTTCGGTTGGTTTAAAATCTTTAACTTTCGGTAAAATCACTGGCAAATCTTTTTCTGGCACTGCTTGCCATCCCTCGCCCTCCGAAGCTTTAGCGCAGGAGGGGCAGAACACAAGCGGTATCGGCTCACCCCAATATCGCTGTCGAGAGAACACCCAATCCCGAAGTTTGTAAGTGGTTTTTTGTTTAGCTTCAAGAAGCTTCACAATTGCTTCTTTAGCTTCAAAAGAATCTCGTCCGGTAAATTGGCCAGAGTTAATTAATTCACCGTCGCCCGTGTAAACTCCCACACCGTTCTTCAAACGCTCCTTCCACACATCAATTTCCGCGCAAGGATTAACATCATCAATCGTACCCCAGGTGATTTTATATTTTCCTTTTTCCTCTTGGCTCACCTCCTCGCGCTCCTCATCAATTAATTCAAAAACTAAAGCCGTAGTGTAAGAAACGCGATTCTCATTTTTATGCGCCGCAAAAAATTCCGCCTTCACTTGCCCACCTAAAGTTTCAATAAATTTCAGATTTTTATAACCAGTTTCTTCTCTAATTTCTCTAGTCGCGGCTGTTACCACATCTTCCCCCTCCTCAACTCCTCCAATCACTAATGTCCGCCAAGGAAATTTCGTCCATTCCAAAGTCAAAATTTTACCAGTTTTGGGATTCTTAACGATGGCATGAATCGCCTGTCGCGTAACTTTTTTATAACCCTCCTTCGGCGGATGATTTTTATCAATTCTGATGGGGATAACTGTTTCTTGAAGAGGAATGTTGTGCTTCTTGGCAAATTCAAAGTCGCGTTCATCATGCGCCGGTACGCCCATGATGGCGCCGGAGCCGACGCCTTCCATTATATATTCTGCTTCCCAAATTGGGATTTTTTCCTGCGTCGCCGGATTAATCGCATATTCACCGGTAAATTTATCTTGCTTACCCGCTCGCGCAATAAATGTGGCACCGTAAATAGTTTCCGGCCGAGTGGTGAAGATTTTAAGAACCCCACCCAAACCCTCCCCAAAGGAGAGGGCTTTGAGGACTTCGGCAATTTTATTTTTAACCGATCCTTTATTTTGGACAACTTCATCGTTCTTAAATCTAACAACTTTGTAGCCATTCACTTTTAGAAAATCGGTTCGCTCTCGATCAGCTTCTTTTTGATAGTCGTGAATATCACCATCAACTTCTACAACCAACTTTTTTTCCAAACAAATAAAATCAACAATAAACTTCCCAATTATTTGCTGGCGACGAAAATGACAACCCAAAGAATTGTTTCTGGCTACTTGCCACATCAAGTCCTCTGCTTCTGTCGGATTTTTCCTCATCTCCAGTGCCCGATCCTGAAGTGCGCGCCAAATTTTAGGATCAGCAGTCTCATAACCCCACCCTGCCCTCCCCAAAGGGGAGGGTTCTTGCATTTCTTCCCCCTCTCCTTCGGGGAGGGGCTCCGGGGTGGGGTTGATTTTGAATTCTATTTCCCATCCCTCTTTCCGCCCAATCCAATTTCTCTGACTCGTTTTCACTCGTTCCGGGTAATCCACAATGTCCAAATCTTTATCTAAGCGATCAGCATATTTAGTAATACCAAGCATCCATTGCTCCTTCTCACGCTCTTCCACTTGAGTACCACAGCGCTCACATTTGCCGGGTGCATCCTTATTTTCAGAAGCAAGCACCTCCTCATTCGCCAAACCAATTTTGCACGACGGACACCAATTAATTTTCGCCTTCGCTTTATACGCTAAACCCTTTTTAAAAAATTGCAGAAAAATCCATTGCGTCCATTTATAATAATTTGGGTCAGTAGTATTAATTTCCCGCGACCAATCAAATGAAGTCCCAAGTAATTTAATTTGCCGGCGAAAATTGTCAGAATTTTTTTTAGTCACAATCGCGGGTTGAATTCCGGTTTTCACCGCATAATTTTCCGTTGGCAAACCAAAAGCATCCCAACCCATCGGGTAAAGTACGTTGTAACCTTCCATGCGCCGTTTGCGGGCCACCACATCAAGCGCGGTGTAACTTCGCACATGACCCACATGCAAACCGTCGCCAGACGGGTACGGAAATTCTACCAAAGTGTAATATTTGGGTTTTTGAGCTTTAACTCGCCCCGACCTTGCGTCGGGGTTGACCGCTTGGAAAAGTTTTTTACTTTCCCAATATTTTTGCCACTTCTTCTCAATCTTTTTTGGATCGTAGTTCGCTTCTTTCATTTGATTTAAACTATAACTTATTTCACTTATTCTTACCAACCCCAACAATCTTTTACGATCGTGAGAGATTGCGAATTTTATTTGTAGTTATTGAAAAAAAGCGTATAGTATTTTTTGGAAGACCGGCGCGCGCTGGTCAAAAAGTTAAGCGTCGAAACGGAGATTGGCGATGGGTAAAGCGAGTGGAACAACCAAGCAAAACGCGGGCACATGGCAAAGAAGCGGAAATATGTTTTTCTGTTCACCCGAGTGTGTTGACAATTTCAACTTACGAGTTGTGAATGAAGTGAAAACAGACCCTACACAAATGAATGAAATCCCCAACGGCACCCAATGTGCGGCGCCATGTTGTCAGGTGAGGTTCCATCCACACCTGTTTGACTGAACTTAACTCCGACTTTTGCCAGCGACCACGCGTCGCTGGCTTTTTTTATTTAAATTACACCACGCTCTCCGCTCAACTCACCAAGGGTAGTCCTTGGTTAAATTTGACAAAATAATAAAGAGTAGTAATTTGAATGGTAGATCATAACTCGATGTAAGCTTAACATCGGGAAGAATGAAGTGTTTGGACCCTGGCCTGAAACCAGACCCAAACGGGACCGGATATCCCCATTCTTAAAGTTTAAGCATCTCCCATAGGGAGAGAGGAGACTTTATGTCATTAGATCTTTGTGAGTTGGAAAAGAAAAGCTGGAGACTACCATATATGCTTCTTTGGATGTGGCTTAGCCAAGACCCAAAAAGAAAAAACCCGCTTCAGAAAATGCGGATGAATGGCTTAATTGCCTCGGCAATGCTTGGAACTTGTGTGGGTATTTCGGTGTTTCTCCTCGGGCTGTGTTTGGTTTTAGAAAAGGTATTACCACCCGAAGTGCCCGTGATACCAGGTTGGTTTCTACTACTGATGTTTGTGTCTGCAATTTGTTGCGCTATCGTTGGTTGCAAGTCTACAAAAATGAGTTGCAAGGATCAAACTGGCTTTTCCAAAGCGCTAGAAAAATTTGTTGAGATTACTGGAAGTGATTCTGCTACTTTAGCCAGAATGAATTATGCTCAGTTGAGCGACCTTAGTGAAAACATTCTCTACCTTAAAGCATGGCATGGCAGGTACCCCTTTTTTAGGACACCTTCTGAACTAATAAATTCAGCATATCA
>JBBTTN010000079.1:0-5552 GCA_038064235.1 Patescibacteria group bacterium | reverse complement strand
TATTGCTTTGCGTGAGTGCTATTCCTGACATTGAGTTCTTTGTTGGAATTACGATCAAGTATATTAATATGCCGGATTTAGGTACCAAGGTTATGGTTGTTGGTTGGAGTGGAGCAACCATACTTTGGACTGATGATGTTTCTCTACTCGAAGATCTTTTGAAGGAGCGAGTGTTGTTGGATTAAGACTAGAAGGTCCACATTAGGCCGGTTTGCGAAAGCAAACTGGCCTAATTTTTTACCTAAAACCTATTACTTCTATAACCTATTTCTTGTGCTACAATCTCCCTTATGTCGGATTATTATCGGGGACAAAGGTCAAGAAATATTTTTGACCCAAATGACAAAAAGCCCTATCGGTTAAGTCGCTCAAAAATTGAGAATTATTTGCGTTGCGAGCGCTGTTTTTACTTGGATCGGCGGTTGGGAGTGGACGCGCCACCGGGCTTTCCGTTTTCTCTTAACGCCGCGGTGGATCATTTACTTAAAAAAGAGTTTGACACTCACCGCGCCAAAGGTGAGGCGCATCCGTTGATGAAAAGTTATGGCGTGAAGGCGATTCCGTTTAAACATAAAGATTTAGATAAGTGGCGGGAGAATTTTGTGGGAGTAGAACATTTACATCTGCCAACAAATTTATTAATCACCGGCGCCGTGGACGATGTGTGGCAGTTAGAAAATGGTGATTTAATTGTGGTGGATTATAAAGCGACGAGTAAAGATGAAGAGGTCACGCTTGATGCCGAATGGCAAAAGGGTTACAAAAACCAAATGGAAATTTATCAATGGTTGTTTCGGCAAAATGGTTTTAAGGTTTCGCCTACGGGTTATTTTGTGTATGTTAACGGCAAGCGTGACGCCAAAGCGTTTGACGGTAAATTGGAATTTGAAGTTAAATTAATTCCGTATCTTGGCGATACCGCGTGGATTGAACCAACCATTTTAAAATTAAAAGAATGTTTAATGAGCGAGGCAATTCCACCGGCGAGTGAGGCTTGTGATTACTGTCTTTATCGCGACCACGCCGGCACGGCTTTTAAAAATCAAGTGGAATGGAATCAAAAAAACAAAGGCGGGCAAAGCGCGCTTTTTCTGCTATCCCGTTAGAGGTTAGTAAACCTCTAACGGGATGCTATAATCAAACTACTATGGAATATTGGGAAATTATTTTGCGTTTGGTGTTGGCATTATTATTAGGTGGTTTGCTAGGTTTTGAGCGCACTTTGGCGCATAAAGTGGCGGGGTTGCGCACTTTTGCGTTAGTGAGTTTGGGTTCGGCGTTGTTTGTGGTGATTGGCGAATTAGTGGCTAAAGCCAGTGGTGGTTACAGTGTTGACCCGATTAGGATGGCGTCGCAAGTGGTGGTGGGGATTGGCTTTTTGGGCGCTGGTTTAATTATTTTTAAAGAATCAAAGTTGAGTGGTTTAACCACCGCGGCGGGCTTGTGGGTGGCTTCGGGTCTGGGAATTGCTACTGGTTTTGGACTTTATTTTTTGGCCGTAACGGCGTTGGTTCTGACACTTTTTGTGTTGGTGATTCTTTGGATGATTGAAAATAAATTAAAAACTCGCGTTGGCGACCATGGAGAAAACTGAATTATTGCGTCAGATTAAAAACGAAGTATTAAATTTAACCGCGTCACCACTTTACGCTTATCGCCAAGAAAATAATTTTTTTCCGGTGATTGGTGAGGGCAGTCATTCGGCGGAGATAGTGTTGGTGGGGGAGGCGCCGGGGCAAAATGAAGCCAAAACCGGACGACCTTTCTGTGGCGCGTCGGGGCGAGTGTTGGATAAACTTTTGGAATCGGCGGGTTTGGCGCGAGCTAAAGTTTACATTACAAACATTGTGAAGGATCGCCCGCCTGAAAATCGCGACCCCACGCCGGGGGAGATCCGACTTTATGGTCCGTTTCTTGACCGGCAGATGGAAATTATCAAACCGAAAACCGTGGTTTCGCTCGGGCGTCTCTCAATGAAATACTTGATGGAAAAGTTTAATTTAATGCACTTGTTTGAACCAATTAGCCAACTGCATGGAAAAATCTTTGTGGGAGAAACTAATTTCGGGAAAGTTAAATTTGTGGCGCTCTATCATCCGGCGGTGGGAGTTTATAATGCCGGCAAAATTCCGGAATTAAAAAAAGATTTTAAAAATATCTTATGAAATTACTGTCGTGGAATGTGAATGGTTTGCGCGCGGTGGAGAAAAAAGGTGCGTTTAAATTTTTAACGGCTGGAGATTATGACATTGTGGCGTTACAAGAAACCAAAATTTCTACAGACACTAAATTACCGGAGCATCTAATCTCACTAAAGGGTTACGAGGCGTTTTGGGATTATTCCAGTGAAAAAAAGGGTTACAGCGGAGTGGTAATTTATACCAAAATAAAGCCAGAGAAAGTTACCAAAGATTTTGGTAAATATGATTTATTAACCAAAGAAGGCCGATTAATCCAACTTAGTTTTTCTAATTTTGAATTTTTCAATATCTATTTTCCAAATGGTAAGGCGCGTCAAGAGAGGTTAGATTATAAAATGAAATTTTATGAGCAGTTTAAAAGTTATTTAAAAGATTTGCTAAAGCAAGATAAAGCGATAATTTTTTGTGGCGACGTGAATACCGCACATCAAGAAATTGATTTGGCGCGACCAAAAGAAAACGAAAAAATTTCGGGCTTTTTACCCGAAGAACGCGCTTGGCTTGATGAAATTGTTAATTTAGGGTTTGTGGATTCTTTTAGAATGTTTAATAAAAAGGGGGAGAATTATAGTTGGTGGGACCAAAAAACTCACGCGCGCGAGCGCAATATAGGCTGGCGGATTGATTATTTTTTTGTAAACTCCAGCCTTGTTTCAAAAGTAAAAGAAGCGAATATTTTAAATGAAATTATGGGGTCTGATCATTGTCCTGTTACCCTTGAGATTTCTATCACCTAATACCCATAACCTATTTCATCTAAAGATGTTTACAATAATTTTTGGAACAGACCGAGAGTGCGCCAGAGCCAGCTGGCGCAAGTTAGTGGCGAGCGCGAAAAAAAATGAGAATGAGATTTTTACTTTTCATAATGAAAACTGGAGTGAAGAAAAGTTTGAAGAATTGATCAACAGTCAAAATATTTTTGGCAATAAATTAACGGCAGTTTGCGACCATCTTTTTTCAAACGAAGAAGCGAGGGAATTTGTTGGCGCGCGAGCGGGGGATTTAGTTGAGTCAAAAAATGAATTTATTTTTTTAGAAACGGCGGTGAGTAAAGAACTTCTAAAAATTTTGGAAAAAGTCGGCGCCAAAATAGAAAATTTTGAAGCCAAGTCAAAGTCGGATAATAAATATGAAGGTTTCAACATTTTTTCCATTACCGACGCGCTGGCTTCTCGGAATCGGAAAAATGCTTGGTTATTATTAACTGAAGGATTGGAGTCGGGGTTAGAAGCGGAAGAAATTTTTTGGAAGTTTGTTTGGCAAATTAAAAATCTGTTGTTGGTAAAAAGTATGGGCGATAAACCGATTGCGGGGCTGAAGCCTTATCCCCTAAGTAAAGCCAAAGGCTACGCTAAAAATTTTAAAATTGAAGAGTTGAGAGCGCTCTCGGGGCGATTGGTGAATATTTATAGCAACGCGCGCCAAGGTAAACAAGATTTTGCTACGGCGCTGGAGCGTTTGATTTTGGAGTATTAACTTATACTGACTAATTCCACGGTCGCGGAATTAGTCAGTAGTCTATAAAAATTTTTTTAGTTGTGGTAATCTATTTTGATTCCGCCCGTAGCTCAGTCGGTAGATCCGCCAGCTGGCGGACTTTAAGCAGATAGTATATGAAATTTTATGTTTATGCTATAAAGAATGGGTTGGGAAAAATTTATGTTGGTCATACTAACGATTTGAAACAGAGAATAGATAGACATAATAATCTATTACCACACAAAAAGTTGTCCTATACATACAAGAATGGGGGAAGTTGGGAGCTGGTGTATAAGGAGGAATATTTAAATCACCAAGAGGCTATGACCAGAGAGAAGCAACTAAAATCATATCAAGGACGCTTGTTCATAAAAAATATAATAAATAACCGCCCGTAGCTCAGTCGGTAGAGCAGCTGCCTTTTAAGCAGACGGTCGTAGGTTCGATTCCTACCGGGCGGATAAGCTTTGCTTATCAGGACGAGCGAGTGAACTACTTCACTCGCGTGTAGTAATCGAAAGGATTTTCCATACGAACTTGCGAACGGGAAAATCACCCGCGACGGTAGGTCGAGATTCCTACCGATTGGATTGTCATCGAATTAAGTGTATTATTAAAAGTACAACTAAATAAGAAGTAGCCTAAACCAACGAGTAATTGTTGGCATGGCAAAAAGTCAGGTAATGAGTAAAAACTAACCGAAAATTATGAAAAAAATAATAATTATTTTGTCTTTATTCGCCTTTTTACTGCCTCCTGTTTATGCCCAAGTCCCACAAACTAATCTAACGGCAGAAGCAAAAACCGCCCTGATCGCCGAATTGAAAATCAAGGTAGCTGATTTAATGAATCAGCTTGCTCTGTTACTAAAAACTCAAACCACCGCTTCAACTTCCCCCAAAAGTACCCCCGCTAGTTATTCTTGGGCAGAATTGGAAATAAAATATCTTACTGAGGCTGATTTTAAGAGCTGGACAACGGTATCAATCACTAACCCATCATTAGCAGAGGTCAGATATTACAAAAAAGAAAATGCCCAATGGGTAAGAAAAAATAGTGAAGCGGAGCTTTTTCAAACTAATGTGTCCCAAACTATTAGGGATCAAGCCAACAAAGCGATGGCTGGCATTGAAACAATTAACAATAATCTCGAAAAATTAGAAAGCAACTGCAGAAAAGCTTTTCAAGATTCAGATAACGAGCTCGAACGTTTGCATAAACTTCTTGGTGGAACAGATCACTATGAGATTATGGGCGAAATATCCTCACAGGAAGGTTACGAGCGATTGCTAGGAGATGAATGTATATCTAAAAAAATAAAAATGTTGGATGGTTTGATAGCTGGAATGAGGATGATTCAAATACCAGGTTTGTTCCCTGATAATAATACCATTGCTTCAACACAGTTACTAAACACCCTGCTAGAACAGCGCCAACAGTTAATTAACATGCAAAATCAAATGTTTAGTGCTAATCAAGTGAGGGAAAATAATCTTGAGCTTTCACAATTACGTTCAGAAATAAGTAGTTTGAAATCTTCTCTCTCAAAAACCATACTTCCCTTACCATCCTTAACTTCTCCGTTACCAGTTTCAGTTCCTCCGCTAAAATGGAATGTTCAATGGACAGGTGGAGGCAGAGGTTTTATTCGGGATTCTTCTGGTCAAACAACCTACTTCCAATGCGACAATCTTTTAGGTAGATGTTTCTCTCTTTAACTAATGGAAGTATGTTTAAAAATTATTGGAAAATGTCCGATAAACAACTTATAGAACAAGCACATAGATACCATTTACGAGGTTTTATGGAAGAAACTCTTATTCTTACTAAAGGCAGGAAGTTTGATACTGATTTTGTAATTAATCGTAG
>JBBTTN010000078.1:0-4871 GCA_038064235.1 Patescibacteria group bacterium | reverse complement strand
TTTTTTGAAATGTTGGGTAATTTTTCTTTTGGCTATAAACCCGGCGAGCCAGTCTCGCCCAAGGGCGGTTACGGCAAAGTTGAAGCGATTACTTACGCGTACGAATTTATTACCAAAGAACTGGGATTGAAAATTTCTTATGTCACAATTTTTGGTGGGGAATTAACCATTCCTAAAGATGAGGCATCGCGAAAAGTTTGGGCAGAATTAGGCGTGAGCGATATTCGCGAAGAGGGGATGAAGGATGTTTTTTGGGGCCCGACCGGCGCCTCTGGACCGTGTGGCCCCACCACGGAAATTTATTGTCAAAATGCCAACGGGCAAAATGTGGAAATTTGGAATATCGTCTTTAATGAGTATTTTTGTCCTGGTACTCGCGAGCAATTATTAAATTCTGCTAGCTCAATCGTTCTTGATGATTTAAAAAATAAAGGTATTGATACCGGCATGGGGTTGGAGCGTTTAACAATGATTATGCAGGGTAAAAAAAATATTTTTGACACTGATTTATTTGCCAATCTTATCGCTAAAATTAAAGAACTTTCCCCTAATCCGGATGAGCGCGCGATTAGGATAATTGCTGACCATTTGCGGGCGGGGGTAATGTTGCTTGCCGACGGGGTGTTGCCCGCCAACACCGATCGCGGTTATGTGCTCCGGCGATTGCTCCGGCGCGCGGTGCGTTATGCCGATTTAATTAAATTGGCGCCTGATGGTTTCTCAAAAATTATTGATGTGGTGATTGGAAAATACGGAACCATTTATCCTGAAGTTTTGACGAACAAAGAAAACTTGCCCGACGGCAAGGCGGGAGTAAAAAGTGAAATTGAAAATGAAGAGCAAAAATTTCGGAAAACTTTACGCGGCGGTTTGGCAAAACTTTCTAAAGTTATTTCTTACAATCTAAATACCAGTGACCCGATTTTGCGGGAAAAAATTTCCGGTCGCGAGGCGTTTGATTTATACCAAACTCACGGCTTCCCGATGGAACTGGTTTTGGAAGAGGCGAGCCGTAACGGATTAAAAGTTGATGAAGAAGAATTTAAAAAGTTACTTACTGAACATCAAGTGCTTTCGCGCGCGGGCGCCGAGCAAAAGTTTAAAGGCGGTTTAGCGGATAATTCTCCCGAGACGATTAAACTGCACACCGCGCATCATTTGCTTTTGGCGGCGCTTCAACAAGTACTTGGCAAAGAAGTTAAACAGCGCGGTTCCAATATTACCAGCGAGCGTTTGCGAATTGATTTTTCTTTTTCTCGTAAATTAACCGCTGAAGAATTAATCGCTGTGGAGAAAATTGTCAACGAAAAAATCCAAGCTAATCTTAAAGTTGAACGACGAGAAATGCCCAAAACTGAAGCGGAAAAGTTAGGTGCGGAAATGGAGTTTGGCGCTAAATATGGCGACACGGTTTCGGTGTATTTTATTGGCGACCCCGACGCAAGGTCGGGGCAAGCTTTCAGCTTGGAGTTTTGTGGTGGACCGCATGTGGCTTTCACGGGCGAAATCGGCGGGCTAAAAATTATTAAAGAAGAAGCGGTTGCTTCCGGCGTGAGGAGAATTAAAGCGAACCTTGTGTTATAACTGTTATAACAATTTATGAAAAAACTTCTAATTTTAATTGTATTTATAACGCTTCTAGGACTAATTAATAATCTATTAGGTTTTATCCCCCCATTTTATTATGTTAACCAAGGTTATTATCATTTTCACGCTAATGTAAGTGACCAGGCATATCACTTAAGATTTATTATTGCCCTGATTTTACCGTTACTGCTTACATTATTATTTACTCGCACTTTAACTTTTATAAATAAAGATCGTAATACGGAATATTTGTTTGGCAAAATTTTTCGTAGGTATTGGTGGTGGGTACTACCTATTTTCTTTGCGCTTTTAATTATCTCATATTTTTTTGATACATCTTTTGAACCTCATCCTGGGTTGACGCTATTTGTAGTTGTTCTTGGTTTACCGTTGGCATTTATTTTAGTTATGATTTTTTCAATTCTTCTCCCTTATCTTTATCTTAAAATTATCAATAAAAAAATAATTTTTTGGCCAAGTATCGCCATTTTGCTATTCGTTTGTGCTACTTTAATTTATAAATCTGTCCCTACTTTTGTCTGTTCTGATGATGATTATTCATGTTTAGCGCAAAAATATAATGAATTAAGTTATTGTGAAAAATTTGAGGCGCAAGCAAACAAAAATATGTGTTATGTTTTATTTAGCATACGAAGTACAGATATTAAAGTCTGTGACAAGATAATCAGACAAGATAGTTATAACAATGGAGTATTAGTGTCTAATGATTTCAGCGTCTATAATTGCATTGTGAACGTTGCTATGAATACTTCAGATATCAAATTATGTGACCTTGTCCCTGAAGATTATAAGTTTTATCAGAGATTCTATCAGATTAAAAATACTGAATTAAGAAGAGGAGACTACACAGATTGTAGATCTTCTTTGTAATATTTATGTGTTATAATTCTAGGCATGTCATCAGCTACTATTGGAATTCTTGATATTAACACCACTATCGTGGGGTTTGATAATTTCGTTTTTTATCGATCTTGGTCCGGTCCGTTATCGCATTGCAATAACAGCCATGGCCATCTTTGTTGCTATCGGGATTTTCTTTTTAAGAAAAGTTGAAATAAAAAGTAAATTATATTTGTCTACTAGTTCTAGTAAAATAAATTAATTTGTGTTACCATTTTTTTTATGACTATGTTAACTATTTCTAGACAAATGACTAAAGGTGAAGAGTTGGTGATTATTCCACTTCGGGAGTATGAAAATTTTCAGCATTTTAAAACTTTTCTATCACGGGAAAAAGAGGCTGATGATGATATTACTGCTGGGCGTTTAAGCGCGCCTTACCGTAACAAACAAGAATTAAAAAAAGCTCTTGATTTATTAAAATACTAGTTTAATGGAACTTCGTTTTACTCACTCTTTCCGAAAAGATTATCGTGGTTTGTCCACCGAACTTCAAAAACTCACAGATAAAAAATTGATTCTTTTTCTTGAAAATTATCACCACCCATCTTTAAGGATAAAAAAGATGGGTGGTTTTGATTATATTTGGGAAGCGAGAATAAATCGTAATTATCGTTTCACTTTTCAAATTGATGATGATACTTACCTAATCCGTCGAGTCGGCCCACATGATATTTTGAAGACTCCATAAGTTTTTTATTTTAAATGAAGATGTTAATATGTTAATGATGAAACAAAAAAATATTATCAATTCACTCACAATTTTCATTGTATTTATTGTAGTGTTTGTCGCTAACACAAATTTTGTATTAGCAGTCCCCATGCCGAGATATTTTGTCATTAATGAACAGGCTAAACAATGTGGCGTCTATTGGGGAGGCGATGAGTTTTCACAATATGAGTTACCTATCGGCTGGAAAATTTATGAACCAATAAGGAATCTTACTCTTAAAACTCCCTATGGAACATGTAATGGAGACGTTGGTAAGCAATATTATCAAGGGTGTGCCCAACAAATTGGATTTAAATATGTTGACTATAAAAAGGTTCCATATACAACGAGTGATGTTTCAAAATTTAATGAGGGTGGCTGGAAATGCGGGTCACAATCGGGAAAGAGCTATTATCAAGGATTTCTTGTAAATGAAACGAGTAAGGAACTCACAACATTGATTAATTTTTCACTTTTTAATTCAAAAACCAACAGGAATGCCTATCCAACTGAAGGACAATGTACTATCACAGATAAAAACTGGGTTGCATATGAATACCTAGAGAGTTCAGGAATATATGAATCCAAAATCGTTACCCCTTTTGGAGAATGTAATTCTAAAGATGATAAATCTTGTTGCAGTCAACTTGGTTTGACTGATGTGGGAGAAAATCTGACAGAAGAAAATAATAGTCCTAAAAAAAAGTATTTAGCGATTATTGATATACTAATATCAGTATCTATTGCGATAATTTTTGGATTAATTTTGTTTAAAAAGTACAGATGATAGAAAATCAATCACTTATGGTGTTAAATATGTTTAGTTTTGTGATATAATATCAGCATGTCGTCCACAGCTCTTGGAATTCTTGATATCAACACCACCAGTGTGGATGGTGCGATTATTGAGGTGTCGCAAGATAAGGCAATTTGCCCGCGAATCATTTGTTCTTCCACCAACATTTTGCAGATTCCCGAGAGTCTTGACCCCACGCGCTTTCTTGAACACACCCTCCAAAATATTTCTACCACGATGCGTAATTTGGTAGCGGACCCGAGTGGACCCGGAGTCAAAGGGATGCCCGAACGGTGGCTGTGTTTTTTGGCGGCGCCGTTTTATGTGTCGCAATCGCGAATTATTAAAACTGAAAAAGAAAAAACTTTTGCGGTCACTGAAAAGATGATTAAAGAGATTGTGGCGAACGAGGTGGCAAAATTTAAAGTATCCGGCGCGGAGCTTTTCCCCGGCGTTACTAGCGACGAACACGAGCTTATCAACAGTTCGGTGATGGAAATTAAATTAAATGGTTATGATGATTTGAAGAATGTTTATCAAAAAAATGTTTCCGCGTTGGAGCTCTCGCTTTATCTTGGCGCTAGTTCCACGGAGTTGCTCAGGCGATTTAAAGAAACCATTTCCGCGGTGTTGCGAATTAAGTCAATCAGTTTTTATCCGTTTGCGTTTTCGCTTTTCAGCACTTTCCGTGACCTGACTGCCAGCATTAATGACAGCACAGTGATTGTGGATATTGATGGCGAAACGACGGAAATTACTTTAGTGGAACGCGATGCCTTAATTGAAAATTTTTCTTTTCCGGTGGGCACCAACTCGCTGGTGCGTAAAGTATCAAGCGAGTTTGGCACGGTTAAA
>JBBTTN010000077.1:0-3482 GCA_038064235.1 Patescibacteria group bacterium | reverse complement strand
TTGACGAAAAACCGCCGGCACCGAGAGCCGTTTTTTATCGTCAATCGTGTGTCGATATTCGCCAATGAGCATTGGTTAGAGAAAAAACTTATTTGCCACTTTACCCCACTACCACTCTATTCTATGCTACTCTCTCCCACCCTGCAACAAACTTATCCACACACCCTACTCGGTTAAATCTCCGCCGGGCAAGGAAAAAGCCAGGCACCTTACGGTACCCGGCGGGATTACTTTACTTCACAAACTCTTAGACTCGGCTGGTTCAAGAACGACTGCAGTCATGCACGGGCGATAATGGATAACTAAATAAAAAATATTGTGTGTGCCAGCAAATAATCGCTCGACAATCTTGATATCAGGATTTTCTGAAAGCCACGTATTCACGGCATATTCCAAATCATGACCTGCAGTACAATTGAAAGTCTTAACCTGCTCCGGACCATATTTTGGCTCAACGATAACTGGGCCTTCAATTTCAAGAGCATCCATTACTCTTACCAATTTGAGTACTTCCTCACGCACCTGATTCAATGAAAGACCCAAATTCATCAGTACTTTCACCGCCACACCACTTTTCTCCCGCAACAATCCCAACAGCAGATGTTCCGTACCGACATAGTTGTGATTCAGGTTTCGCGCCTCCTCGATCGCATACTCAATCACCTTTTTGGCGCGTGGCGTCTGAGAAAGTTTACCCATGGTGACCGTTTCGGGTCCGCTCTTGACGAACTTTTCCACTTCGAGGCGAACTTTACTCAAGTCAACATGGAGGTTTTTCAGGATATTGGCGCCCACTCCGAAACCTTCCTTGACCAGGCCCAGCAGGATGTGCTCCGTCCCGAGATATTCGTGGTTGAAGCGCTGTGCCTCATGATTGGCGAGCGCCATGACCTTGCGTGCCTGATCGGTAAACCGCTCATACATATTTCACCTCTTTCATAAAAAGAACCACTTGAAAAAAACACTGGTCAAAGTATAACAGTTCGTTAGATTTTTGTAAATACTTTACTTTATACATAATGGAGAATATGCTAATGGGGTGTCTGTGGGCGTAAGCCCCTTTTCGGCTAAGGATTTCCTAAGCTGAAGCCAGACACATCAAAAAATCTCGCTCTGGCGAGATTTTTTGATTTCATTCATCCTCAATTCCTTCTTGGTAAATTTTCTGTCTGCCTATCTTTCCATGAGGCATGACACTCCAGAAGTGGATCTTCCCGTCTCCAACTCTTCTAACAATCACTCTAATTAAAAACTTTCTTTCTTTACCAAACAAATCATGGAAAGCCCAATACTCAACATTTTTAGCTTTAGTGAATCCATCTTTCCCCATCTGACCAATTTTTTCTAATCTTATTCTGTATTCTTGCAAAGTCCCAGCTTTTTGAATCACAGCGAGTGCTCGTTTTAAAAGATTTAACTTTAATCTTTGCTCGCTAACATTTCTCGGTAACCGATTTGCTTTATATAATAAATGATTAAAACCATCAGAATTTAAAATGACAACACCACTGAAAAAAGGACATGGAATTTCATTCTTAATTTGATAAAGTTCTCGTGACTTTACAATAAGATCATGTAAATCATCCATTTTTATCTTGGTCTTAATGTTGGGAAGTAAATCACTTCGCGCGCGTTATGGGTGTTCGTAAGAAGCATCACGAGCCGATCAATGCCGATGCCTACACCACCGGCTGGGGGCATGCCGTATTCAAGTGCCTCTAAAAAGTCCTCATCTTTAGGTTGAGCTTCAGCGTTACCATCGGCTTTTTGCTTTTCTTGCGTCATAAAACGCTCGCGTTGATCAAGTGGGTCGTTAAGTTCGGAAAAGGCTTTTACTAATTCCACCCCACCCACAATCATTTGAAAAGCGTCCACTAATTCCGGATTATCTGATTTAGCTTTCGCCAACGGAAAATAATCTTTAGGATAATCCACAATAAAAGTTGGTTCAATTAATTTTGGTCGGCAGACTTTTTTATAAATTAAATCCAAAAGGGTTTCGCGAATTTCCTTACCTTCAAGTTTAATGCCAAACTGCACCGCTTTAAGCGCCAGTTCTTTAACCTCTATTTTTATGGGATCGGTAATTAAAGCGTATTTTTTTAATAAATCAAAATAGGTCACGACTTTAAATTTAGGTTTAAAATTAATTTGTTGCTCACCATAAGCAATTACAGATTTTAAATTTAAAATTTTTAAAATCCCGCGAAATAGTTTTTCCACAAACGCCATCTGTTTGGTAGCATCACTATACGCCTCATAATATTCCAGCACCGTAAATTCCGGCTGATGTGTCACATCAATGCCTTCATTCCGAAAATTCCGTGCAAATTCATACACTCGGTCAAAACCACCCACCAACATTTTTTTTAAATAAAGTTCCGGCGAAATCCTTAAAAATAAATCAATATCCAACGCGTTATGATGGGTGGTAAAAGGTAAAGCGCTGGCGCCTCCAGGGAGATTTTGCAAAATCGGGGTTTCCACTTCAAGAAAACCCGCTTTATCAAGTAAAGTTCTAAACCCCGCAATTAAGCGCGAACGCAAAATAAAACGCTCCCGCACCGCCTCATCCATTAAAGTATCTAAATAACGACGGCGAAAACGCTCCTCGGTGTCTTTGAGCCCGTGCCACTTATCCGGCAATGGTCGTAAACTTTTCGTTAACATTCGCCAAGTTGCCACCTCAAGCGTTTTCTCCTCGCTTTTGGTTTTAAAAAGAATCCCCGTTACTTCAATAAAATCTCCAACATCTACCGCTTCTTGAAATTGTTCCCAATCTTTTTTGGCAATTTTTTCTTGATGAAAAAGTGCCTGAAGTTTACCCGTGCCATCTTTCAGGTCTAAAAAGCTCACCGCCCCTTGCCCCCGCCGCGCTATCACCCGACCAACCAAAGTTAGACTTTTTTTAGCTTCACTAAGCGTCTAAAAATCCTTAAGCGCTTCCGCCAATGTATGAGAATAATTACTTTCAATCGGATAGGGATTAAGGTCCTCCGTGTAAAGTTTTTTTAATTTCTTTAATCGCTCCGCTCTAATTTCCTCAAGTGATGCCATAGAATTAGGTGATAGAAGTAATGGGTGTTAGTTAATAGAGAGAATGGTGTATTCGGTTTTTCCGCGAGGCGTGTCCACCATCACCGAACTCCCCTCTTTTTTACCGAGCAAACTGGCTCCAAGTGGTGACTGAAACGAGATTCTTCGATTAGCCATATCCACTTCCTCGGAACCAACAATCGTAAATTTTTCTTCTTTGCCTTCATGGCGACGCACCGTGAGCGTCGTGCCCACCTCCACCACACTCCCATGTTTGGCTTTAACAATTTCGGAATCTTTGAGCATAAATTCCAGTTGTTGAATCCGACTTTCCAACTCGGCTTGATCCTCACGCGCCGCATGGTACTCGGCATTTTCCGAGAGATCACCTAGCGATTTAGCGGAATCCAGCCGTTCCGCCACCTCGCGTCGGCGGGTAGTGGATA
>JBBTTN010000076.1:0-5868 GCA_038064235.1 Patescibacteria group bacterium | reverse complement strand
CATCCCAAATTTGTTGAACAAAAAAGATGACACCAAGTACCGCCACAATTCCACCCAAAGCATAAAGCAGTTTTGTAATGGAGAAGTATGATGGTTTTTTACTCTCACCCATAACTCGCCCCAACACCGTCTCGCGACTAAGCGCTCCGCTGGCGAGGCGCGTTGTAAGTTCCTGTAAAAGTGTTTCGTTATCCATAAAATAAATTATTATTATTTAATAATAACCCAACCAATAAATTGAAACTCGTTACCGTAATTGTAACGATCGTTTTCATTGATTAAACTCAATCGTCGTTGCTTGCTCCCCTTGGTTAAATAATAACCAGTGGCTGAACCGCCATCAAAAAATAAAAAACCGTTATTCCTCTCATAACCACTACTTACCGAGACGCCATCCGGTGAAGTCAACAAATCGCTGTAAGTAAAACCTTGGGCTTCACTGAGAGTAATTTCGCGACTTTCATCCTCTTTCGTGTCGTGATAAAAAAGTCTGACTTTACTAATTTCTTTATTGTCTGGAATATTATTCCGATTCAGGTCTTCCGCTTGGTCTATTTGATTAGCGACTAATTTACCAGCCTTAACTTCATACATTCTTTTTAAAAAATTATTGCAAGAATAGTTGTATGACTGGTTATTGTCACAAACAGTATAAACAAAATCATACTGAGTAGTAAGAAACGCGCCGGGTAAATAAAGGGTTAACGCCGTACCAATAATCAACAAGATTGGCAACAAAAACGCCACAAGCACAATAAGGTTATCTTTGATGAATTTCATCCTATTAGTATAAACCCGCTCGGTGTTTGAGGCAAATTGACCCGAGTGAAGGAACAGGTTATCATTAAGACATTATTAATTATTTGAAAAATTTATAAAGATGAAAAAAATTATTTTTGGTTTGTTTTTAGTAACACTGATGGTTGCCCCAATCGCTTTTGCCAGTGAACGCGCAAGTGATAGCGCCAACAGAAATAGAGTGAGTAGCGCCAATCTTGCTTGCGCCTCAACCGCCGTTCAAGCTCGCGAGAGCGCCTTAATTAGCGCTTGGAGTAAGTTCAGCACTTCGGTAACCACCGTTTTAACTAATCGTAAAAGCGCGCTCTTGACCGCTTGGTCGCTCACCGACACCAACGCGCGACGCAAAGCAATAAAAGATGCTTGGACAACTTCTCGCAAAGATCATAAAAATGCCACGATCGCTTACAAAGCAGATCAAAAATCCGCGTGGTCTGCCTTCAATACCGCTTCCGTCGCCTGTGGTGGTGAAGCTTCAAAAGAACGCACTTCAAACTCATCGTCATCGGTAAAAATTGAGATTTAAGGATTAAGAAATTATGTGAGACGCCAAACAATGTCAGGGCAAAACCTTGACATTGTTTTAGTTTTCTATTATGTCAAGGAGAGTCCTTGCCAGCCAAGCCGAGATTTATGTTAGGATAAATATTATGTGGGATGTCGCAGTAATTGGTGGTGGACCGGCGGGGATGATGGCGGCAGGACGCGCGGGCGCGCGAGGCGCCAAAGTTATTTTATTGGAAAAAAATGAAGGTTTAGGGAAAAAGCTCTTAATTACCGGTGGCGGTAGGTGCAATGTCACTAACGCCGAGTTTGATAATCATAAATTGTTAGAAAAATTTCAGACTGACGGCAAATATCTTTTTTCCGCTTTCGCCCAATGGGGGGTTAAAGAAACATTGGAATTTTTTCACACTCGTGGAATGGACACAAAAGTAGAAAATGAGTTGCGCGTCTTCCCTGTTTCCGATCGCGCGCAAAGTGTGTGGCAAGTGTTGGTGGATTATTTACGGCAAAATAAAGTGGAGATAATTTCAGGAATAGAAGTGATGGGGTTTGAATCTCGTAACGGAATAATCACCAGCGCTAAATTAAAAAATGGCAAACAAATTTTTGCCAAAAATTTTATTCTCGCCACGGGCGGTAAATCGCATCCGGAGACTGGTTCCACCGGTGAGGGTTTTAAGTGGCTCGCCAAACTCGGTCACACCATCATCAATCCCACCGCCTCACTGGTGCCAATTAAAACGCGCGAGGCATGGGTTAAAAAATTGTCAGGCGTTACTTTGCAAAATATTAAAATTAGTTTATTCCAAAATGGCGTCCGTCAAACTAAACCGAAACTTGGTAAAATTCTTTTTACTCATTTTGGGGTGAGTGGTCCTACCATCTTGAACTTAAGCGCCGAGGTTGGTGAGTTGCTTAAGTATGGCGAAGTAATAATTTTGCTTGACCTGCTCCCCCATCTTAATCACGGCGCGCTAGATACAGCACTTCAAGAATTACTTACCAAACATCACAATAAGATGATTAAAAATAGTTTGGGTAAAATAATTATACCGGCTTTAGTAAACACAGTGCTAGAACTCGCTAAAATTGAACCCGAGATTTTTTGTCACAGCCTTACGCGCGAAACGCGAATAACACTCGGCAAATTACTTAAAGCCTTACCCATTCACGTTAGTGGTTTGCTTGGTGAAGATAAAGCTATCGTGACCTCCGGCGGCGTTAGCTTAAATGAAATTAATTTTAAAACTATGAGCTCACGTCTTATCCCCAATCTCTACCTCGTCGGTGACCTCCTCAACATCAACCGCCCGAGCGGTGGCTTCAGCCTCCAACTCTGCTGGACCACCGGTTTTGTTGCCGGTAACTCTGTACCATTGACTATTTAAAATTAAGTGTTATGTCAAGGTTGCACCTTGCCAATTTGGCCCAAATCACCATTAATAATTATCGGACTGAAACCAATAATTTCGTCTCTCAATATCCCATCTGGAATATCATTGTACATAAATATTTTCTTCCCTAATCTGAAAGCATCATACATTTCCAAAAAAGTCGCTCCACCAATATAGTTTTTTACCCTGTATTTTTCAAAGTTTAATACTAACACTGCATCATTATTTTTAATAACATCAGTACTATGTTTGAGCATTTCGGCTTTCCATTTTGAGTGTTTTTCGTTGCCTAAATTTCTATATCTCTCTTCAGTAGCTGGATCGTTATAACAATTAGGTAATGTAATTATGTGTTCGTTCTTCTCTAACTCCTTTTTTATATCAGGAATTCTGTCATAGAATTTTTTGCTACAAATAATAAGAATTTTCATAAATTTATTTATTTACTGCCGGCTATGGACTCGGTCACGAATAATTTTCTGCTAAAAATTTTCTCGACCCCGGCTCGTCTGCTTACAGCATGACTCCGCCCTTCGAGCCCTGACGTGAGTGAAGCCCGTCCGACCGAATCATCTGGGCGGGCAGTTCACTCACTGCCAGCAGTTCTCCACTGCGCTGCGAACTGCCGGCCAGGGACTCGAACCCCAATACCCGCCTCCAAAGGGCGGTGTCCTACCATTAGACGAGCCGGCAAAGACCCTAATAATCTACCAATCTATGGGCCAATTGTACAGAGATTGTTAGCGGATTACCAAAAATGCTAAAGTTTAGTTAACTATGCGTGAAATTGAGATAAAACTTAAAGTTGATAATTTTGAAGAAATTGAGAAAAAACTCAAAGAGAGGGGTTGCATTCTTTCTCAACCTATTAGCCAGCATGATGTTATATACTCACAGAAAGGTAGTAAAAAGGAATTCGAACAAGCCAACGAGGGAGATGTTATTATCCGTATTCGACATCTTAAAGATTCGGCTCAACTTAATCTGAAGCAACAACGTTCGGGAGAAATGGATAATCTTGAGTATGAGACGGAGGTAAAGGATCCCAAAGAGATGCACAAGATTCTTGAGACACTCGGTTGGAAACCTGTCGTGGAAGTGAAAAAATTACGGAGAAAAGGTAAATTGGGAGAATATGAAATCTGCCTGGATCAGGTGGAAAAACTTGGAACTTTTATCGAACTTGAAAAATTAACTGCTGATGACGCCGATCCACTTGAAGTGAGAGAAGAACTTTTTCGTGAACTTGAATCCCTCGGCCTCTCCCGCTTCGATGAAGAAACTCGCGGTTATGACACTCAGATTTTTCAATTAACCAATGTCAAGGTTGCACCTTGACTTGACATTAAACACATGCAACTAATCCTAAAATTGAACCCAGATAATATTACAGACGAGGTTGCGGCTAATTTAAAAACTAGATCTGCCGCTAGAGGCGTTGTTTTTGATGAGAATAATAATGTGGCACTTTTGCCCGTAACTGCTCATCATTATTACAAACTTCCGGGTGGAGGAATTGAGGAGGGCGAAGATAAGGTAGAAGCTTTCCGCAGAGAATGTTTGGAAGAGATTGGTTCAGATGTAGAAGTGGAACAAGAGTTAGGCTTTATCGTTGAATACCGAGCAGAATTTTCCTTAGTTCAAACAAATTTTTGTTATTTAGCAAAAACGGTTGGTGAAAGGAGAAAAGCAGAATTTACTCAACATGAATTGAACAGTGGTTTTGAAGAAGCCATCTGGATCCCACTTGATAAAGCCATCGAGCTTATGGAAGTTCAAACAGATAATTACGGAGCAAAATTTATTGTAGAAAGAGACACTTTTCTTCTAAAAAAGGTGAGATTATTACTAGCGTCTGGCAAGGACTCTCCTTGACATTGACGAATTAACAATTAGGTGTTATGTCAAGGTTGCACCTTGACATTTATTGTGCTTTTGACGGTGGCAAAATAATTTCTGATATAATAGGTAAATTAAGTAATAAATATGGAACAATTAAAGAAAAATCGTAAACTAAGCATTTTGCCGGTGCTAAAGGTTTTTGCCAAACACGCGGGGCGTTATAAGTTAGCAGTTTTTCTGTCGCTCTTTTTTACCGCGGTGGTCACGGCGCTCGGGGTAATTACGCCAATATTTTACAAGCGCTTATTTGATTTAATTGCTGGCGCCGTGCCCACAACCGATTCCACCGAAAAACTTTTTTCAATTCTATATTTAATTATCCTGGTTTATCTAATTTCGTGGGCAATAAGAAGGGTGTCGCAACTCGCTAATATTTATTTCCAAGCTCATGTGATGAACGACCTCAATCAAAACGCGTTTAATTATTTGCTCGGTCACTCTTACACTTTTTTTGTTAATATCTTTGCCGGTTCGCTCGTGCGCAAAATTACGCGTCTCTCGCGCTCATTTGAACTTTTCACCGACCGCCTCACCTTTGACCTCATTCCCCTTTTTGTTTCTTTAGTTGGTATTTTAATTGTGCTTTTTTTGCGTAACTTTTGGCTCGGCTTCGCCTTCTTTATTTGGGTAATTGTTTTGATGACGATTCAATTTTTAATCGCCAGTTGGAAACTTAGATGGAACATCGCCCTCGCCGAAAAAGATTCGGAAAACACCGGCGTCCTTTCCGATTCCATCACCAACAGCATTACGGTAAAAACTTTCACTGGTAACGAAATTGAACGCGGTTTACTGGGCAAAGTTTCTGATGCGCTGATGGGACTGCGCCTAAAAAGTTGGCGTTTGGATGAATTAGTGGCTGGAATTCAAGGGATTTTGATGGTCGGGATTGAATTTCTCTTGATTTACATGAGCATTAAATTTTGGTCGCAAGGTTTAATTACCATTGGTGATTTTGCTTTAATTCAAGCCTACTTAATTAATGCTACCGACCGCCTATGGAATTTTGGGCACATTATCCGCCAAATGTACGAGGCGTTTGCCGACGCCACCGAAATGGTAGAAATTTTGGACCTGCCTCACGAGGTGCAAGATAAATTAAACGCTAGTGAATTAAAAGTGGGTGAAGGCAAAATTGAATTTAATAATGTCAGTTTTAATTTCAGACAAACTCGGAAAATTTTAGAAAATTTTAATCTCACAATTAACGCCATGGAAGGTACCCCAAATGTCGGACACTTGGTGAACAGATTTTAACCAAGTAAAA
>JBBTTN010000075.1:0-3152 GCA_038064235.1 Patescibacteria group bacterium | reverse complement strand
AAATTGCTACATGAAAACGAGGTATTAAAAACGTAGCAAGTGAGGGGTGGATAACCTGTTTGTCGAAAAATCACCCGGTAATTGCCGGAAAAACCATCCGGAGATAGATTTAAGGTAACTATATATGATATTCTTGATAAATTTTTATAACGGGGATATGCTACAGTTATGAAACAAATGCAAACTCCAAAAGCTAGCGCCGACAAAAATGATATTCCGGAAGATATCATACGGTTATCCAGAGAGTGGGCTGTTCGCGAAAATGGGAGAGGGGTGGACAATAGTGGTATAGACAACCGGGAGCAAGATGGATTCAAAACCGGTATGGGTCGCGCTTTCGGAACAGCCATTCATAAAATCAAGGGGGAAACAGGTAACCCGAAAAATGAAGGTGAGGTGGTAAAAGACCTAAATAAGCTGGGGAAAATTGTTGCCTCGCCAAAAGAAACAGGGGACGCGACACCGCCGCATATCCTTAAAAGAAAGGTGGCAAACGCTGAAAAAGAAGTCGCCGACCTCAAACAGCGTCTTAAAAGCGCCAAGGAAAGGGGGGATGCCGAAACAACGGAGTGGGCCGAAAAAAGAATAGCGGAGGAAACGGCAAAAAGGGAAGCGGCGCTGAAGGAATTGGGTGGAAATAAAAAATATTTTATAAAAAATAATCGTATTAGCGTTAGGGGGGAACGCGCCATGAAAAACCCCGAAGCGGCGAGGCCCTCCGAAGAACAACCATCCCTCAAGCAAGATCCTCGATATAAACAGCTTGTTGAAGAAGCGAGCTTGCGATACTTGAAAGAAAGAGATGCGACGTGGTTTTACAAAAATTATTCCGGGGGACGTTCAGCGAACGGATATTTGCTTGACCGCAACGGGAGAGAAACAAATTTTCTCCCAAGCCAAAATATCTCTGGGGGAATTGTGAACATAAGGGCTCGCGCAAAAACGGAGTTTATGAGGCTTTACCCTGAAGATGCGAAAAAGTATGGGGAGAAGTCAACCGCGCCAATAATGCAGAAACCCGGGGGACAGAAGCGGGTAATTGAGGATGAACTTAAAAAACTTTTGGGAAAAGAGTCCACGAAAGACGGTGGTCTTAAGTGGATAGAAATTGAGGAAGTGGGTGAAGCAAAAAGCAAACTTACCGGGGAAGCAGTAGAGTTGTTAAAAAATATTGGCGATAGTATCCCGGCATTTATTTCGAAAAATTTAAGGAGAATTTTAAAAGAAAATAAAATAGAGATTGGGCCAAACGACACGCCCCAAGACGCAATTAATAAATTAAAAGAAAGACGGAGCGGTTTGGAATTAACAGAGCAGCCGGAAAAACCGCAGGCAACGACTGCCACTATCACAAAAGAAGGCGCATTTGAGCCTTTGGTAACGATTGAAGAAAAGAACATTGCTGAATCGGAGTTTGCGCCAATGTCGCGAGAACAGAAAAAAGTAGTTTTTGAGGGCATTGCCAATATTGGATACTTCGTGCAAGAGACAAAAGCTAGGTTTTTTAAAGAGTTATGTTTGCTCGCCGGTAAAACAACCGCGGAGGGAGGCGCTCTGGGCCGATTCTTCAATGAATACGCCAATATCCACGATAGAAAAGTTGGACAGGCAAAAACCACGCGGGAATCGCGACACGAAGGGGCGCTTCAAAATACCGCGGCAGTCGGAAGCGGATTGGCAACACTCGTTAAATACGGCAGAATTTTCGCCGATACTTTTGGCGGGTCATTCCTCGGGCTTAATCCGCTTAGAAACGTAACTCTCGGCTCCATGTTCATCGGCCAATCGGCTGAAGCGATAAAAGAGGCGCGCCTTTCCTACGAGTCGGTAAAGGAAGGAACGCGAGTAAACGATATTAACCGAGCCGCCGAGGAGGCTTGGGCTGTCTACGAACTTGCGAAAAATAGCGATGAAATTGTCACCAAAGAATTTTTAGGGAAGGCGTATAGCGAGCGCCTGCCGGCTGACCTTAAAGACCGTCTTTCTAGAATGGATTTTGCTTCTTATGGTTTTGTGCAGAGGCTCGTTTACAAAGACGTGTTGCGAACGGTAGACAAAATACAAAATAAACTTCAGGAAATAGATTTGACGGATTCAAATGCGCCGGCGGAAAAAAACATTTTACGGGGAAAAATTTTCAATAAGTACTCTTTGTTCTTAAGCGATTTAGACCGTATTGTCGGCGACGCAGGGACGGTGGACATGGTCGCCTACGGCGCGCGCCTAACCGAAAGCGCCGGCAAAAATATCGCCAATGTCATGGTAATAGAAACGCTCGCCGAGGGAGCGTTTAAGATATTTGAATCAACTGACCATTTTGAGGCGGGAATTACGGTGGGTGACGTTGCGATAAAAGTTTCGCCAAGCGAAGTTCTGGACGTTGAAAAGCCCCTTGAAGCAAGCGACTCTCTGCCAGAAACAGAAACACCCGTTTCTCCCTCGCGAGTAGAGGATGAAAATGAAAAAGCTGAGATAGACGGACAGACTGATAATATTCTTCGCGACTCGTCCGGAAATGCGGTTCTTGATTCATCTGGAAACCCGGTACGAACTGGTCAATTGGGGACGGTTTCGGACAAAACAATGGAAAGTGCGCCAAATGAACAAACGGCGACAATATATAAGGTAAATCCTGGCGATAACCTTTGGAACGTTCTTAAAGGAGATCTCCCCGAGATAAAGGAGTTGGAGAGCGGGAGACAATCGAATGTTATCGCCAATATCATTGAGCAAATCAACAAGGACCCGGAGAATTTCGGCATTAGAAGCGGTGATGTGGATAAATTGACCGAAGGAGACAGCCTTGATATGAAAAAGATTAGAGAAATTTTAACCGACACGAAAATCTCCGTGGGGGACGATGAATTTGGCATTATTGAACGGGCGGAAAACCTTTCCGAAGAACAGATTGCTCAAATTGACATGAACGACGAGAAAATTGCCGAGTGGGCCGCGGAACATCCCGGTGAAGCGCTTACTTCTGAAAAAGTCTCAGAAATTCTTTCTGGGCAAGAAGATTCTCTGGGGGCAGGAGGTGTTTTAGACGCAAAGGTAAGCGATATGCTTAAAGACAAGATTAATGATATGTATGGCTGGAAAGGGTTCTTCGGTTTTGGTAGTAGAACTGGTTTGGAATCCACCGAGTGGCAATC
>JBBTTN010000074.1:0-2626 GCA_038064235.1 Patescibacteria group bacterium | reverse complement strand
CCGTCATCGCTTTTCTCACTGAAACGGTTTTTCTATTACCAGTTATTGCCATGCCCTTAATGCTCACCACGCTTTCTGTTATTATCCAACAAACTTCTAAAAAATTGCGAAATGGTAAAAAAGTTTTTTTAGTGGCGCCCTTGCATCATCATTTTGAAGCGAGGGGTTGGCCGGCGAGCAAGGTGGTGATGCGTTATTGGATTTTTAGCGTGGTGTTTGCGGTCATCGGAATGATTATTAGTTTAATTGGTAAATAAAATGAAAACGCGTGGTCGCGCAACTTCGCGACTTTTTTTCATCTTTATTTTATTTTTTGTTGGTTTGGGTTTTTTTATTTTCGCCTCGGCTTCACTTGGACTTTTGGGACGAGGTGGTCCAAGTTTTAGTGCCATTGCCATTAAACAGTTACTTATTTTGGCGTCGGGCTTACTAATGATGCTGATTATTTCCAAATTTGATTATCGGATTTGGCGACGCTTTGCGTTACCACTTTTTATTATTGCTTTAATTCTTACAACTTTGGTTTTTATTCCGAACTATGGAATTGAGTCGGGTGGTGCGCATCGCTGGATTCCGCTTGGTCCGGTTTCATTTCAACCATCGGAGTTTCTTAAGTTAGCTTTGGTGATTTATTTAGCCAGCTTAATTACCAAAGTTCGCCAAACCGGCGGAGAAACTAAAGAACAGATTTTACCATTTTTATTTTTAATCACCGCGGTGGGATTAGTGCTCGTCAAACAACCAGATATTGACGCCCTTGCCATAATACTCGCGAGTAGTTTTACCATTCTTTTTATTTCCGGTTTAAAGCTTAAACATCTCGCCGTAATTATTTTAATTTTCTCCATTGCCGGCGGAGCAATAATTGCCACGCAACCTCATGTTCGAGCGCGGGTGGAAACTTTTTTTAACCCTAATCCCGATAAACAAGGTAACGCTTATCAAGTAAATCAATCATTGATTGCCATCGGTTCCGGGCAATGGTTCGGGCGAGGTTTTGGACAAAGCATTCATAAATATAAATTATTGCCGGAACCGATTGGCGATTCAGTTTACGCGGTCGCCGGAGAAGAGTTTGGTTTTTTGGGCGCTGGCTTGATTATTTTGGCTTTTATGACGCTTGGTCTTTGGGGAGTGAGAATTGCTTCGCGTGCACCCGATCAATTTGGTAGACTATTAGTGGTCGGGGTGGTGACGAGCATCCTCTTGGGCGCTTTTACCAATATCGCCTCAATGTTGGCTTTAATTCCGTTTGCTGGCACCACTTTACCGTTTGTGAGTCAGGGAGGCAGTTCGCTCTTTTTTACGCTAGCAGGGGTTGGTTTAATTTTAAATGTCGCTAAACAACAAACTATAAAATTATGAAAATTGCATTTACCGGTGGCGGTACGGGGGGACACTTTTACCCAATTATCGCCGTCGCTGAAGAAATAAATAAACTGATTAAAGAAGAAAAGTTGGTCGCCGCGCAACTTTATTATTTTGCACCTGAACCTTACAACGAACAATTATTAACGGAAAATAATATTATTTTTGTGCCGGTAATGGTTGGTAAATTACGCCGTTATTTTTCTTTCAAAAATTTTACAGATGCCATTAAAATATTTTTTGGAATTTTTGGCGCCTTGGGGAAACTTTACCGGATTTATCCTGATGTGGTTTTTAGCAAAGGCGGTTATGTCAGTTTTACCACCTTGCTCGCGGCGCGTTGGTTGGGTATCCCGATAATTATTCATGAATCAGATTCGCATCCGGGTAAAGTAAATTTGTGGTCAGCAAAATTTGCCCGACGCGTGGCAATTTCTTACCCGGAAGCTTCAAAATATTTTCCAACGGAGAAAACGGCGATTACCGGTAATCCCATTCGTGCGGAAGTAATGACGCCAATTAAAAATGGTGCTTATGAATTTTTAGCTTTAGATAAAAATTTACCGGTCATTTTTGTCACCGGCGGTTCGCAGGGCGCCACTACCATTAACGACACTTTAATTGACGCCTTACCAACTTTGATTGAAAAATACCAAATTATTCATCAAGTCGGCAAAGATAATTATGAAGATATTAAAAAAAGAGTTTCCGTAATTTTGGATCAGAATCTTAATAAAGACCGCTACAAATTATTTGATTATTTAGATTCCAGCGCCATTAAAATGGCGGCGGGCGCGGCGCAATTAGTAGTCTCGCGCGCTGGTTCGGTGATATTTGAAATTGCCCTTTGGGGCTTGCCGTCTATTATTATCCCAATTCCCGAATCCATTAGCCATGACCAACGCACTAATGCTTTTACTTTTGCCGCCTCGGGTGGCGCGGTGGTGATTGAGCAAGATAATTTGACGGCCTCAGTTTTAACCTCAGAGATTACGCGTTTAATTGAGAACCCAACTTTACGCGCGCAAATGAGTCAAGCCTTAACTAGTTTCGCCCGTCGCGACGCTGGGCAAGTAATTGCCAAAGAAATAATTAATCTCGCCTTAGAACATGAAGTCTGAAATGCCAAATAATAAAACTGTTGTGACGCGCTTTGCGCCCAGTCCCACTGGTCGCTTGCATGCGGGGGCTTATCGCACGGCGATTTTTTCTTATCTCTTTGCCCGCCAGAATAATGGTAAATTTATTTTACGAATTG
>JBBTTN010000073.1:0-7898 GCA_038064235.1 Patescibacteria group bacterium | reverse complement strand
TTTGTACTTCATTCTATCGGCATGTCGCCAAACGTGAGAAAAAATATCCCTTACACAGAACTTAATTATGATTTCTATATGAAAAGCATGGACGTTTCTGCTATGTCTCTTCATAAAATGCTGAACGTTGCGTACAAGCTTGACGCAATAAGCGAGTGGGGGAGTGTGGTAGCACTGTCCTACATTGCAGCGCAAAAAACATATCCGTTTTATTCCGACATGGCTGAAGCCAAAGCAATGCTGGAATCCATTGTGAGGAGTTTTGGTTATCATTTTGGCAAGAAGAAAAAAGTAAGTTTTGAGCAGACCCGTTTACGTTTTGGTGAACTCGATAAAAAAACGATTGACCGGTTAGCGAAGAAAAATTTGGATAAATCCGGTTCTTATGCGATACAGAAAATCAATAATCGGTTTATTAAAGAAATTAAAGGCGATATTAAAACCGCCTGACCGCAAATTATTGAGGACGCGCCGGTGACCAAAATCGTAGCGGTGATTTTACAACACGCCACTTCCGGCAACGCTTCCGATATTCATATTGAGCCCACGGCGGAAAATGTGAAGGTGCGCTTTCGCGTTGATGGCGCGCTTTACACCAGCATTATTTTGCCGGCGAGCGTTCACGACGCGGTGGTGGCGCGGATTAAAATTTTGACCAATATGAAATTGGATGAAAAGCGCAAACCGCAAGACGGACGGTTCTCGGCAAAAATTGAAAATGCCAAAATTGATTTTCGCGTGTCTACTTTGCCCACTTATTTTGGCGAGAAGGTGGTGATCCGTATTTTGGATCCCGAGCGCACCAATTTAAGTTTAGGCACTTTGGGTTTAAGTGACCGCAATTTAGTGATGTTGCGAAGCGCCATTGCCCGACCATACGGGATGATTTTAATTACCGGTCCCACCGGCTCGGGTAAAACCACTACGCTGTACGCGATGCTTCGCGAGCTGGACCGCGAGAAAAATAATATCGTCTCGCTGGAGGACCCGGTGGAGTATAATATTGAGGGCATTAACCAATCGCAAGTGCAACCGGAAATCAATTACACTTTTGCCAACGGTTTGCGTTCCATTTTGCGTCAAGATCCTGATATAATAATGGTGGGCGAAATTCGCGATGGCGAAACCGCCAAGCTCGCTATTCAAGCGGCGCTTACGGGGCATTTGGTGCTTGCCACTTTGCACACCAACAACACCGCGGGCGTGGTGCCACGATTGGTGGATATGGGCGTGGATGCTTATCTTATCGCTGCGACTCTCATTTTAGCGGTCGCCCAACGGCTGGTGCCGATGCTTTGCCCGGATTCCAAAGAACCGGTAACAGTGGAAGGCGCGGTTAAAGTGATGATTGAAAAGGCGATTGAGGGCGTGGACGCGAAGTTCCGCAAGGAAATTAAAATGCCGAATACCGTTTATCGCGCCGCGCGCTCGGCCATTTGTCCGGGTGGTACCAAGGGTCGGGGCGCGGTGTTTGAGATTATGGAAATCAATCGTGAGATTGAAAAGGCGATTATGGAAAATCCCACCGAGGCGGAAATGTATCGCATCAGTCGCGCCAACGGGCTCTTTACGATGAAGGAAGACGCGCTCTTAAAAGCCTTTGCCGGACTTGTCCCCTTTGAAGAAGTTAGTAAACTATAGTAAAATAATAATCACTATGACCAATGAAACAATGCGTAAAATTTTAATTGTTGATGACGACAAGTTTTTGCTGGATATGTATTCCATCAAATTTACCGAGTCGGGGTTTAATATAGACACGGCTTTTTCCGGCGCCGAAGCGTTAGAAAAAATTGCCAAAGGTTTTCGGCCCGATATTTATTTGGTGGATATTATTATGCCGGCGATGGATGGCTTTGAGTTGATTCGTCAACTGAAGGCAAAAAAAGTGGATTTGGATTCGGCGGTGGTGGTGCTTTCCAACTTAGGGCAAAAAGATGATATTGAAAAGGCGTTGAGTTTGGGCGTGGACGGTTACATTGTTAAAGCCAGCGCCACGCCAAGCGAGGTAGTGGCGAAGGTGATTGATATCTTTAATAAAAAGCGTGGTCCGCAAACCAAATGACCGATTATAAAAAAGAACTTGAAGATCTGGTGGTGATTGTCACTCAAGAGGGCGCCTCCGACCTCCACTTAACTGCCGGTCGTCATCCGAGTATTCGGGTGTCGGGTGATTTAATTCCGGTGGTCAAAAAACCGATTCTCATGCCGGAAGATACGCTGGGGTTGGTGATGTCGGCATTAAGCGATGAAAACCGCGAACTTTTTTTAAAACAAAAAGATATTGATTTCTCTTACAGCCTCGCGGGCGGGGTGCGCTTTCGCGGTAATGCTTTTTATCAAAAAGGTTTTGTCGGCGCCGCTTTTCGTCTCATTCCGCTTAAAGTAAAAACTTTCGCCGAACTTAATTTGCCCGACCGCTTGGCAGATTTTACACGTTTAGAGCAGGGCTTTTTTTTGGTTGTCGGACCAGTTGGTCATGGTAAATCCACCACCTTGGCTTCAATGGTAGATATGATTAATCACGAACGCACTGAACACATTATTACGATTGAAGATCCGATTGAATATATTTTTACCAGCGATCACTCCATTATTGATCAACGCGAAGTGCGGTTTGACACTACTGATTTTCACTCGGCGTTGAAGGCGATGTTTCGCCAAGATGTCAATGTGGCGATGGTGGGTGAGATGCGCGGACCGGAGGCGATTTCCACCACGGTCACCGCCGCGGAAACTGGTCACTTGATTTTTTCCACTTTGCATACCAACAGCGCCTCGCAAACCATTGACCGCATTATTGATTCTTTTCCGCCCAATCAACAACGCCAAATCCGCGTGCAATTGGCGAGCAGTTTAATCGGCATCTTTTCGCAACGCTTGATTCCGCGCACGGCCGGAGGTTTGGTTCCGGCGTATGAACTTTTATTAAACAATAACGCGGTGGCAAATTTGGTGCGCGAAGGTCGCACGGCGGAAATTGATGTGGTGATTGAAACGGGTTCCGATCAGGGGATGGTGGATATGAATCACTCGCTCGCCGAGCTGGTGCGCAGTGGCGCTATCAGTCAAGAAAATGCTTTTCGTTTTTCCATTAACCAAAAAGGGCTGGAAAGATTGTTATAATCCCGTTAGAAGCCGCGATCGCAAAAATACAAAGTAAATGATCAAACAAATTATTAATAGTAAAATAACAAAAGCAGTAAGCGACTTAATCGCGATCTGCTTCTAACGGGATGATTTTTAATTATCAAGCAACCACGCAAAGCGGTGAGGCGCAGGAAGGCACAATTGAAGCGCCGAACCAAAATCTCGCCATCAGCTCGCTTCAACGCCGAGGGCTGATTATTATTGACATTAAAGCCGAGGGCGAGGGCGGATGGTTGAGCAAAGTTTTAAATTTTGGCGGTCATGTCAAAACTAAAGATGTGGTGTTGCTTTCGCGCCAGATCGCCACGCTGTTTGAAGCCAAAGTTTCCGCCCTTTCCACCTTCCGTTTGATGGCGTCCGAGGCGGACAATCCCACTTTGCGCACCGTGCTCACCGCCGTTACCGACGACATCAAAGGCGGTTTGCCCATCTCGGCCGCGATGGCGAAGCACCCCAAAGTTTTTTCCGATTTTTATGTGCATATGGTGGAAGCAGGCGAGGAGTCGGGTAAAATGGCGGAAAATTTCACTTATCTCGCCGATTATTTGGAGCGTTCTTATGAGCTCACTTCCAAAGCCAAAAACGCGCTCATTTATCCGGCGTTTATTGTGGTTACTTTTGTGCTGGTGATTATTTTAATGATGGTGTTTGTGATTCCCAAATTAAGCGAAATTTTGATTGAAACCGGTCAAGAATTGCCGATTTATACCAAAGTGGTGATTTGGATTAGTAACTTTTTCCTTAATTACGGTTTAATCGCGCTCTTTTTAGGGGCGATTACGGCGGTGATTATCCGTCGTTATTTAGTTACCAGTATTGGCAAAAACGGTTTGTCGCGTTTTAAAATTAATGTGCCTTATGTGGGCAGGCTTTATCGCAAAATTTATCTGTCGCGGATTGCCGATAACCTTTCCACGATGTTGACCTCCGGTATTAGTATGGTGCGGGCGCTAGAAATTACTTCGTCCGTGGCAGGCAACGAGGTTTATGAAAATATCTTAAAAGAAGCGTCCGAAAGTATTAAATCGGGCTCGCAAATCTCGGCGGTGTTTTACAAATATCCGGAAATTCCCAACATTATGGTGCAGATGATTAAAGTGGGCGAGGAGTCGGGCAAACTCGGCTTTATTCTTCAAACTTTGTCGCGATTTTACAAACGCGAAGTGGATAACGAAATCCGCACTTTAGTTGATCTCATTGAGCCGGCGATGATTGTGATGCTCGGCGTAATGGTGGGCTTTCTCCTCACTTCCGTCCTCCTCCCAATTTACAACCTCGCACAGGGGATTTAAACCAATCCACCCCATCCCCCTAACCCCTTCCCCGAAGCCCGCCTGAACGGAACGGGCAGGGAGAAGGGGAAATCCAATTAATTACCCTCTCCTTTGGGGAGGGTAGGGTGGGGTCACCAACTTTGCTACCAGTTTCCAAATCTGTTATTGTAAAGTGATGGATTTTAGCAATTTAGCAAACAAATATAATCTCAAACTCCTTGTTTTGTTTGGTTCGCAAGCCACCGGGCAAACTCACAAGGACAGCGATACAGACATCGCTTATTTTTCTTTTGCCCCGCTCTCTCTTTTTGACGAGTCAAAGTTAATTGTTGATCTCCAAGAAATTGTCAAAAACAATGTTGATCTGGTTGATTTAAGGCGCGCCAATCCATTGCTAAAAAATCAGATTTTCCAAAATGGTAAAGCCCTCTTTGAGTCCACCAATGGCTTGTTCGTTGACTCCTATTTGCAGGCACGTCGGTCTTACGATGAGCACCTTCCGCTTTATCAAGCTAAATTAGCACTTTTATAAAGACAAACATGGATAAATTTTTACTAAACAACAAAGTTGAAAGTCTGAAGGAGTATTTAGAGAAGCTCAAACTCCTGTGTGCTTTTACTACAAATGAAATTCTCGCTGATTTTTATAAATTTCACACGGCCGAAAGATTGTTCCAGTTAGTAGTGGACATTTCAATTGATATCAACATTCACATAATTAAAGAAAAAATCACCAAACTACCCAATGACTTTCAAAGCACTTTCACCACTCTTGGTGAATCTGGCATTTTTGATCAAGGGCTAATGCAAAAAATGGCGCCAGTGGTGGGGTTGCGTAATCGGATTGTCCATCGTTATGACACAATTGATCGCGTTACTTTTATTGAATTACTAAAGAAAAACCTTAGTGATTTTGATCAATATCTCGCCATCGTCAGTTCTCTTATTAAAAAACTCTAATTTTTCATATTCCCTCTATCCCCCCTAACCTCTTCCCCGAAGGAGAAGGGAAATCCAATTAATTACCCTCTCCTTTGGGGAGGGCAGGGTGGGGTTATCCACAATTATTTGCTTTTCATCCTAGACCGTTTATAATTACTAAATGGCGCAGAAAAAAACAACCTTAGAAGACTTGGCGCGAATGGTGCAAGGTGGCTTTGCCGAAGTTCATGAAAAGATGGACCGAGGTTTTGCCGATGTTTATCACAAGATGGACCGAGGTTTTGCCGGGGTTGACAGAAAGTTTGAGGAGGTCGATCGGAGGTTTGGGGAGGTTGATCGGGAGTTGGCCGAGGTTCATGATGAGTTAGATATCATCCGCACTGATATCTGCGATATCAAAGCGACTTTGGAAGATTGGTCGGATCTGCCGGTGCGGGTTGGGGTGTTAGAGCGTCGAGTTGGTGTGGAAAAGTAGGTTTGTTTGGTATAAAATAGGTGTTATTATTAAAAAGGTCATTATTAAGCCCAACGAAAGTTGGGATCCCGACCAAAGCGTCGGGAAAAGTTAAATATAAATTATGAATTTGAATTTCAAAAAGCTAATGAAGCTAAAAGCTAATGAAGCTACCCGGGGCTTCACCCTGATTGAACTCTTGGTCGTTATCGCCATTATTGGTATCTTGTCTGGAATTGTGCTCGCGAGTTTGAATAGTGCGAGAACTAAAGGACAAGCTGCAAAAATTTTGTCTCAATTGTCTAGCATGAGAGCACAAGCCGAAATATTTTACGGTGGCACTGGCGCAAATAGTTACGGTAGTGCTGTGGCTGCCGTGGCTTGTCCCGGTACTGCTACCTTGTTTACTACGGCGTCGGCCTCTGGCGGCCTCAAAGAACTTGTCGCTGGTATTTCAGGGGATACTCCTTTATGCGCGACTGGTTACACATCAGGCTCTGTTGCTACCTCTTGGGCTGTTTCTGCGACGCTTCCAGGTACTCCAGTTCTTAAGTCCTGCGTAGATTCTACTGGAGTTGCAACTACCTCTGCTAGTGTTGTTGGAGCGACCGGTGGTGGTAATGCTGCTCTTGCTGTTTGTAGTTAAAAGGAATGCCCACGGCAAGGGGTCCCCTTGCCACAACAAAGAATGGTCCCATTTGGGGCTTTTCTTCTGTCCAACCAATGGAGGCCTACGGCAAGAACCGTCCTTCCGGAAACGAACAGAAAACAAAACCGAAATTTCCTCCGCTCCCGCGGGGGATTTTTCTTTTTTTTCTTCCATCCTTCCTCCCCCTCCTCTTCCCTCATACTCTCATGTCAAGGTTGCACCTCCCATTTTCTCCCATTTTTCTTCCCCCCTCCCATTGTCAAGGTGCAACCTTGACAATCTTTGGTGTGGTGTAATTTTGGCTTTTTGCAATGTCAAGGAGAGTCCTCGACATTGTTGTTTATTTTAGGGCGTAGCAAGGGGAGTCCTTGCCAACAGAAAAAACCCAGCAAACACTGGGTTTTTTCTTACCCTTTTCCCCACTGTCAAGGTGCAACCTTGACAATTTTTGCTGTGGTGTAATTTTAGCTTGCTGTTGAAGGTAAATAGTGATATATTAATGTGCAGTTTGCCATGGTTAAGATTATCTTTAGTCCACATGCTAAGTTGCAATTGGTTGAGCGAAAAATTTCTGAGCGAGAAGTTATAGAGACAATAAATAAGCCAACCAAGGTTATTCAACAACTTAATCGAAGATTTCAAGCGATAAAGATTAAAGTCCGAAATGAAAAGAAATATTTGTTGGTTGTTATCTATGATGAAGCACTTTTAACTAAAGAAGTTGTTACTGCATTTTATACTTCTAAAATTAAAAAATATTTATGAAATTTAATTATGATAAAAAAGTAGACGCGCTTTATCTTCGTTTTAACGAGGAGCTTTATCATGAGAGTGATGAAGTTTCACCGGGGATCATTCTTGATTACAGCCAGAAGGGTAAAATTATTGGGCTTGAAGTATTAAACGCTTCAAAACATTTTCCCCGACAATTTAGTTCAGAATTAAAAAAGAAGCGACTACCAGTGATGCTTAGTTTTGAAGCGGTAACCGCTTAACGCCTCTGGCAAGAATCGTCCTTTCGGAAACGAACAGAAAACGAAAACAAAACCGAAATTTCCTCCGCTCCCGCGGGGGATTTTTCTTTTTTTTCTTCCATCCTTCCTCCCCCTCCTCTTCCCTCATACTCTCATGTCAAGGTTGCACCTCCCATTTTCTCCCATTTTTCTTCCCCCCTCCCATTGTCAAGGTGCAACCTTGACAATCTTTGGTGTGGTGTAATTTTGGCTTTTTGCAATGTCAAGGAGAGTCCTCGCCAAAAAAGAATGGCTCCATTTGGGGTTTTTTTTATTACTAATTCCTGTCAAGGACTCTCCTTGCCAGAATTTATAACCCCCTCTTAATGTAAGAGGGGGCAGGGGGAGTTATTTATTTCCATGTCAAGGTGCAACCTTGACAATTTTTGCTGTGGTGTAATTTTAGCTTGCTGTTG
>JBBTTN010000072.1:0-9033 GCA_038064235.1 Patescibacteria group bacterium | reverse complement strand
GCGGCGAACATCGTACCTTCTACCACCGGCGCGGCGATCTCCGTCACCGAAGCGATTCCGGATCTCAAGGGGCTGTTTGACGGTATCGCGCTCCGCGTACCCGTGATCGCTGGTTCGATCGCCGACATCACCTTTATTACTAAACGCAAAACGAGCGTGGAAGAAATTAATTCAATATTAAAAAAGGCCGCCAGCGAACCGCGTTGGCAGGGTATCTTTACAGTAACAGAAGAAGAACTCGTTTCTTCCGACATTCTCGGCAATTCTCACGCCTCCATCGCCGATCTCGGCTTCACCAAAGTTGTTGGCGGAAATTTGTGTAAAGTCCTCGCCTGGTACGACAACGAAATGGGTTACACCCACACGCTTATTGAGCATGTGATTAAGACTGGGCGAGTATGAAAAAATATATTTACATTGTCGTTGCTTTAATTCTGCTCTCAATTATTGCAATTAGTGTTTTCTATTACTACAAGGAGGTTGATTTGGGTTATGGGTATATCAAGAAAGGAGGGAAAGTATACTATTCTTTCCAGTCAGCTGTATTATTAGACGCTTTTATTTACGGAGAAAATCAACCAAAGGAGATAACAGAACTTTTGTCAAAGAAAAAATTACTTCCTAATGCTGATATTTCAACTTTTGAAGTTTTAAAAACCGGGGACAACCCCGAGGAGATTGTTTTCGCCAAAGATGCACATTCTGTGTATTTGTTAGGTTTCAAACTTGAAGGGTTAGATTCTGAATCTTTTTCGCTGATTATTGATTCAAAATCGCTTAATTCTTTAACAACTAAATTATTTAAAGATAAAAATGGCGTTTATCTAATATTTAGTAATGAATACGATGGTCAACGGCTTACTAAGTTCGAGCAGAGTGAAGAAACTGATTTTGACCCTAATTTCCTAGTAAATCACTATATCAAACTTCTGAGTACAGATTGGCACGTTGTGCCAAATAGTTCCGCAGATTCACGTATCGTTTTTGGCTTCAATCCAAAAGATTTACCTCTTTATAACCAAATAGTAATAAAGAAATTACCCATCAAAGATCCTCAAAGTGTGAAGATCGTAAATGCAGAATCAGACTCGCGATGGTATCTAACTGACAACAACGGAGTTTATTTACTCTCGAGAAAAAAATGGAGAAACGAGATTGATGTTTACCCTGTGCACATACTTGAGAATTTTTCTCCCAATGGCTTTAGTCTGGTTGAGACAAATAAGACTTTAGACAAAGTTTATTATGGACATCATGTAAGAAATGTAGACGGTGATTTTTTTATAGTCTATAAATATGATCCAGATGATTTGACTGCACTTTCTTATTCATTGACTAAACTTAACGAAAACGGAGATGCAAAGGAAACATCACAATTTTATAGCAAAAAAAACGATAACCCGTCTGAGCTCAATGCTTTTGGGCAAGATGAATATATGACCGTGGATAGTCTGGATTCATGTTCCGGAATGAAAGGAGAAGTGTTAGAGGCTTGTATGCTTTTATATGTTAGGAAAACCAAAGACATTAATACTTGTAATAAAATAAATATTACTAACTATAAGGCCGATTGTTATGCAGAGATTGCGTTAGATAAAGAAAGTCCCTTAGTTTGCAATGCTCCTGAAATAAATAACGATGTTGTTAGTGAGAGTTGTTTAGGAATTTTTTATCAAAAAAGACCAGACTTAAATTTATCCTGTGATTTATTCAAATCTTTGATAAATCGGAATGGTTGCTTTGAGGATTCGGCCCAATACAGAGGAGACATTAATCTCTGTGACAACATAAAAAATGAAACTTGGAGTTTAAGGTGTAAGCAGCAGGTAATCCCACAAGAAGTTCGTCCAAATATATGTGCTGGCTTACCTGAACCAAAAAGAAGTAATTGTTATTCTTACACAACAAGATTTTTTCCTGATGTTAGTTCTTGTGGTTTGCTAGCGGCAAAGGAAAGTTATTTATGCCAGAACATAAGGTATGGTCACAGTCGCAATTCTTACTTTGATGCTGATCTGGGTAAGACGGGTACTTTTCTTTCTAAAATGCCAGGAATATTTACCAATGAGATTGTTTCAAAACTTATTAAAGGTGATATGTCAGAAAGATTACCGCTTTTTGCTGCAAGTGTGATGAGACCGGTTTTGAACTCAGAAAAATATTCTGGATTTGAGATAGGGGGTGTTGTTGTGTCTAGTCGTGCTAAAGGTTTAACTTTTGAATCGCTTATTGATGAGCATAAAAAACAAGAGGGAGCAAAAAATTGTTTATTTAGTGATTTTAATGTTGGTAGTATTAGGTATATTAAAATAGATTGTCACAATATGGAAAAGGTTAAAGATAAAGATTCTAATTTACACAGAATTTTTTATGAAACTCTTACCGATAATACTCAGTTTGTCGCCCAGTATAAAATTAGCGATTCTTGGTTAGATATCTGGAAAAAAGAAGAGCCAGATTTAACTGAAGAAAAACTGGCTAAGGAATTTGAGGATTTAATAAAAAGTATAAAGTTTAGGTAATTTATGACTCAAAAAAGATATTGGTTAAGGGGTGGAATTGTAGGGTTATTTATACCAGTAATCTTTTGGGGGTTGGTATATATTCTTCCTGAATTTTTTGGTTTAACCCTCCTTTCCATTTCTGTAATTCTTTGGGGCATAATTCTTATCCCGCCAATTTATTTAATAGAATTTATATTTGGAGATGGTACGGTAATAAAAATTGAACAATCAATTCCTATCTCTAACTTGATTAGTGTTATTATTCCTTTCGCAATTTGGTTTTGCATCGGGGCTTTTATTGGTTGGCTTTACGGTAAAATTAAGAAGAGAAAAAATTTATCTTAATGAAAATCATCCTCGTATTAATTATCATTATTTTAATTGTTGCTGCCGCTTACTATTATTCAACAACTACCAAAAATTGGTTTAATGCCAAAGGGGAGTACCCCGAATTTCCTTTCAAATTTGAAGTTTTTAATAAGCACGGCTTTCAAGTTTTGAATCAAGATCCAGAGGAAATTAATTCGGCCGGTTTACTTATCCAACTCAACCATCCGTCGCCGTCAATTACTGATAGTGGTCTGCCTAGTATCAGAATCCGTAAAAATGTTGGGAATGCTTCGGATGTAACAAATCACGAAACGGTAAAGGATATTATTCTTGATTCTCAAAAGTTTAAAATCTCTGATTTAGGTTCTGGTTTATTTGTCTACATGATTGCCATTCCTTTTAATTCAGACTATTTTTCGATTACTATCAGTGGGTCCAATAAAGAGCGAATTGATGAAATTGTGGCCGAAATTGAGAAAAGTTTTAGGTTTAATCATAGTATCTCTGTTGATAAATTATCGGTTTATGTAAAAGGTGGGCATAGAGATTTTTCTGGAAATTACTTCACTTCCGAAATTATTAATAGTTATGGAAGATTGTCTGGCAAAGAGTTAGAGATAGAATTTAACAAAGACACAATTATTTATATACATAATTCTTATCCCGATTCAACAATAAGCCAAAGCGAAGAAAGTTTTGCTGAATGGATAACGAAACATAAGAGTCTCATTGGTAATGTGGGTAGACTTAAAGTTAGCGGCACTTATATAAATGGTAAATTAACGGCGAGTAAAATATATCAGTATAATCAGGGAGATTGAAAGAAATTACCAATCATGCGGGGTTTAATTGGTTGAAACAGGATATCAAATGGTATAACATAATCAGACATGAAAAATAAAATCCTACAATTTAATGTTGTTTTTAGACCTGAACTAGAGGGCGGTTTTACGGCGCTCGTGCCATCTTTACCCGGTTGTATTAGTTACGGCAAAGATTTAGTTGAAGCAAAAGAAATGATTGTGGATGCGATTGAGGGTTATGTTGTGTCGCTTTAAAAACATAATGAAGATGTACCCTCTGATGAACAAAATTTTATGAGCCTTATCTCGTTATCAAAGGATAATTTTAAATGAAAACAAAATCTCGGTATAATCTATGGGTAAATATTATCAACATTTTATGACTCAAAAAAGATATTGGTTAAGAGGGGGAATTAACGGGGTATTATTTATTACTTTTGCATGGATTATCTTATCCGGTGTTCTATTCTTCTTAGAAGGAAGATCCGAGGAATTGGTTATTGTGATAATGATTTATCTTTATGGATTGCCACTTTACCCATTTTCTTTTATTTCCGAGCTAGTCAGTGGTTCGAGTTTCTCACTTTATTCACCAGATTTTTTTGGGCTAATTTTAGTGATATTCTCGTACTTTATTATTGGTGCGTTTATTGGTTACATTTACGGAAAAATTAAAAGGAGAAAAAATGCCTAAAATATGAAAATATTTGTCTTATCAATAATAATTATTGTCGTGGTTGTTGTGATGTATTATTATCCCTCAAATAAAAATTGGTTTAATAAAGATGGAGAATATTCTGACTTTCCTTTTGCTTTTAAGATTTTTAATAAAAATGGTTACGAGATAGTTCGCGAGGTTCCCGTTAATGAAAATATGTCCATTGTTTCTATCAATCTAAAAGAGTTATCTTCTACTATTTCTGAACAATTACCCCAAATTCAAATTAATAAAAATTTTGGCAATCCAGAAGACCTAACAAGTCACGAATTAATCAAAGAAATTATTTTAGATTCTCGAAAGTTTAAAATGGCAGATGTTGGTTCTGGTGTATTTATTTATGTTATCCAAATACCGATTGGTGAGGACCTCTTCTCAATTTCTGTTAATGGTTCTAATAAGGAGCGGATAGACGAGGTGATCAATTTGATCCAAAAAAGTTTTAGGTTTAAAAACTAAACCAATTAGTGCTAAAATGAAGGCATGAAGGTTTATTTAGGCACAGACCACGCGGGGTTCAAATTAAAAGAAGAGATCAAGGCTTTTTTGAAAGCCGAAGGTCATCAAGTTTATGATGAGGGGGCGTTTGAATTTGAGGCCGGAGATGATTACCCGGATTTTATAGATATTGTGGCAAAGCAAGTTGCTTCAGATCCGGATAATAATTTCGGCATTGTTTTTGGCGCCTCGGGGCAAGGTGAGGCGATGTGCGCTAATCGTTATAAACATATTCGCGCCGCGGTATTTTATGGTGGGGCTGATGAAATTATTAAACTCTCGCGCGAGCATAATAATGCCAATATCCTTTCCCTTGGCGCTAAATTTCTTGACCACGATTTGACAAAACACTCGGTAAAACTTTGGCTGGAAACCAAGTTTTCTGGTGAAGACCGTCATATTAGACGCAATGCAAAAATTGATTATAAAGTGCCGGCGGAAAACGAATTTTAACATGACAGAAATTATCCCCGCCATTATTGGCAAAAATTTTGGAGAAGTGCGTGATAAGATTGAAACGGTGGGTGAGCTCACCAACTGGCTTCATCTTGATATTGCCGATGGCAAATTTGTGGCTGATAAATCTTGGAGTGTGCCGGATGATTTAAATGAAATAAAAAATCGCGTTAAAATTGAAGTGCATTTGATGACTGAACAACCGGAAGAAATGATGACCGATTGGGTGAGCGTGGCTGATCGCATAATTGTGCACCCGGAATCCACCGATCATTTGGCTGAAATTGTGGACTCGGTGAAAAGTACGCCAAGCAAGCTCGGCTTTGCTCTCTTGATGAATTCTGATTTAAATCTCGTGGAGCCATACATTGCCAACCTAGACGTTATCCAATTAATGAGCATCAACGAGCTCGGTCATCATGGCGAACCGTTTGAGGAAAAAGTTTTGGAGCGGATTAAAACTTTGCGAGTTAAGTATCCAAATGTTAAAATTTCAGTAGACGGGGGAATTAATTTGGCAACGGGTAAAAAATGTCTTGACGCCGGCGCTTCGCAATTGGTGGTTGGCTCGGCACTTTGGCAAGCCCCTGACTTAATTGATGAATTACAAAAATTTCAAAACCTATAACCTATTCCCTCTATCACCTATAACCTACCCATGCATTTACACGATTCCAAAATTAAATTTTTAGAAGAGAAGGCGAATGAGATTCGTCGTTCAATTATTGAGATGTTGGTTACCGCGGGTTCGGGTCATACCGCTGGACCTTTGGGGATGGCGGATATTTTTACCACGCTTTATTTTCACCTGCTTAAACACGATCCAAAAAATCCCAGTTGGTCAGAGCGTGATCGGCTGGTGCTTTCTAACGGTCACATTTGCCCGGTGCTTTATGCCACCATGGCGCACGCGGGTTATTTTCCGGTGAGTGAATTGCAAACTCTGCGTAAATTTGGTTCGCACTTGCAAGGGCATCCGCATCGCGAGTGGTTGCCGATGCTTGAAACTTCATCCGGTCCACTTGGTTCCGGTCTTTCCCAAACCGTGGGTATGGCGCTGGCGGAAAAGATGGATAAAGGCAGAGCGTCTAATAAATTTTTTTACTGTTTAATGTCTGATGGTGAGCACGATTCGGGCAACACTTGGGAGGCAGCGCTTTTGGCGGGGCGGGAACAAATTCATAATTTAATTGCTATTGTTGACCGCAACAACATCCAAATTGACGGCTTTACTGAAGATATTATGCCCCTTGAACCACTACGCGCGAAATGGGAAGCGTTTAATTGGCATGTGCTTGAGATTGATGGCCACAACTTTGAGGCGATTAATTCTGCCGTGGGCGAGGCCAAAGCGATCTTCTCACAACCGTCAGTGATTATTGCTCACACTATCCCCGGCAAAGGCGTAGCCGAATATGAACGCAAATTTGAGTGGCACGGCAAACCGCCAAATAAAGCCGAAGGCGCCACTGCCATCAACGCCATCCGCACCCTCTGGGGCCGGATCAAAAGCGAACATGAGTAAAATTATAATCATTATTATTTTTGTGTTGCTTATTACTGGATTTTTCATGGTGGATGGTCTATTGATATTTCGTTGCACTTTCTCACCTCAACCAACTGATTGGCATTATGCTAGTCCTTGTTATGATAAAAATATCAGGAATTGGATTAACTGCAAGATATTCGGGTTATGTGTAAGGCTTGATTAAATCTGAAGGTTTATGGAAGTAAAATTCTTTCATCGAGATGTAAAAGCTTTTCTTGATAATCTGGACCGAGTGACTAATGCCAAAGCTGTGCAGTTGTTAGAGTTTCTTGCTGAAGAGGGCAAATGTTTACCTATGCCTTTTGGGAAGAAGTTGGGGAAAGATCTTTATGAATTAAGAGTCCAGAGTTTGCAAAATGTGAGAATATTTTATACTTTCTACGGTGGCCAGATATTTCTACTTCACGCGATTTTTAAAAAAGAACAGAAGTTGAAGCCGAAAGATTTAAATAAGGCAAAACATAGACTAACTGAGTTGCATAATTTATAACGTATATGTTATACTCATGCTATGAAAAAAAGTAAGATTAAATTTATTTCTCTCAAGGAACACAAAGCAGAGTGGATGAAAGATCCTGAATTTAAAAAGGCTTACGATGATCTCGAGCTGGAGTTTCAGCTTCTTCGAGCTGTGATGCAGGCACGCGCCAAGAAGGGGATGACGCAAAAAGGATTGGCTAAAAAGGCGGGGACGAAACAGTCAGCTATTTCTCGTTTTGAGTCAGGCTCATATAATCCCAGTCTGCAATTTGTGAAAAAACTTTCTAACGCCCTCGATCTCCGCTTGACCTTGACTGGTAGACAGTAAATTCTTTCTCCCAACTAAATGTTATCGCTGGTACTTGGAGTAAAGATAGATGTGGATATTTTGTAGCGGGTTGTAACCCCTCACACTCTCAAATACTCTCCAAAGAAATTCAACTGAAATCGTTGCTTGAACGACAAAAGAATGGATACCAACACGGCCAAGTTCTCTGCCGTTCTTTTGGTCAAGGAGCCAAAGGAAATCTTGCGCTTTAAGACCAAATGGCGCAATGACCGTTTGGCTTGATTGTTGGTCAGTGGAATTCGAGAATCAGTTAAAGCGGTCAGGTAAAACGGGACATTTCTCCGTAACGTGGTTTTGATGCGGTTCAGTTTTTTCGGATCGCTTGACTTGATCGTGGACAAGTGAGTGAGTCGTGAGACAAACTCATCTCGCCGTCCCTCGTGACGATTTTGTCCCAAATCGTCGTAGACGTCGCAGAGCGAAGTGTATTCTTCTCGACAATTTTTTTTCTGTCTTTCTGTTAGTTCTCCCGACTGAACCAAGTCTCGCCACTTTCGGAGCAGATGCGCTCAGCATAATTGATGGCGGGACAACTTCCGGTACACGCCATAGTCATCGGTGACGACAAAGCCATCATAGTTTTCACCGAGTAATTTCTCGGCATTGCCCTTGCCCCGCGATTCACCGACCAGAAAAATGCTTTCCTGACTTTCGACGCCACTCATGACCCAGGCGTAACTTGGCTCACCGCTTTGCAATAATTTCCAGCCGGTTTCATCGAGATGAACGTCGGGTTCGCCTCGAATCTTCGCCTTCAATTGCTCGAACTGGGGTCGGAGCTTGGTGGCTTCTCGTTCCAGTATCTTGGCAATCTCGCCTTGAGAGACAGAGAATTGGTAAGTATCTTGAGGCAGATTCTGGACTTGAGTGAAGGACAAGCGACACATGACACTCAAGTAGCAGATATATTTCTGAATCTTGGGGCCTGATCACTTTCTTGGCTGGTAACGGAATATCTTCCTCATAAAAAACACTCGTCTGTTTAGCGGTTAGTTTAGTGCCGCAAACACATTGGTCAATTGGATGAGGTTTGATCTCGGTTACTTCTTCGTCTTTTGGTATCGGCCGTTTGTAGGAATCACTGGTTCTTGGTGTTGGTTCTTTCGGCGGAACCGGGTCATCATCATCACCATCATTTTTCGTTTCTTTTTGCCAAACACCATTGTTCGCAATTCTTCGATTTGGAGCTTTAAGTCGTCAATCGTCTTTTGTTGCTCGGCAACGGTGAGTTTGAGCGCCTTGATTTCTTTTTTTAGCGCTCGATTCTAGTCCCGTAAGTGCCAAATCTTGAACCGTTGGACTTCGTGGAGATACTCGATGTTACGGAGCCGAATCAAACGCCTTTT
>JBBTTN010000071.1:0-2160 GCA_038064235.1 Patescibacteria group bacterium | reverse complement strand
CCGGACCGGTTTTTCCACAAGGCACCAAACCATCTTGAGCAAAGGCGAGGTTACCCACAAAAAATATCGTGAAAATAACAAGCAATAAAATAATTTTTTTAGACATAGATTATTTAAGAGGAACTAAGGCGCTTAATTCAGTTGCCATCCGCGCCGACGCGTCGCGCAAATTAGCCTGACCAGTTTTTACCGCCGTTAAAGCTTTTTGAAAAATTGTAAGAGTGGCTGATGGGTTAGGGTCAAGCCAAGCATTAGCCATTACTGTCGCTTTATAAAAAATTGGCGCGGTGGCATCGTTAGTTGGTGGTTGATTGAGTAAATCCAAACGCGCGGGCGCCAAACCAAGCGCCGAAACTAAATCACGAGCAAAATTATTATCTAACGCGAGCAATCGCGCCACGGCAAAGGCGTTATTGGGGTCCTTGGCCGAGATGGGAATGGCCACGCCATAAAGCCGACCATAGGTAAGTTTTTTAATTTCGTTTCTTTGGGGCACGAGCGTTACATCAAAATTAAGATGGGGATTTTTAGCTTTGATTAATGAATATTCGCTGGCGAGCCCAAGATAAAAAGCGCTAGAACCTTGGCTAAAAAAGTTGCGCGAGCTCGGCATCGCACTATTCCACGAGTACGAAGTTTTCGCTGGGTCAGAAAATTGGCTGAAAAAATTAAGCACTAACGCGGTAGATTCTAGCCCGCCAATCCGCGGATCAGCTAATAGCACTTGCGGACGCTTATTTGCTCCCCATTGAATAATCGGATTCTCGGACTGAAGCAAGAGCATCGCAAAAATATCTTTAGCGTGGTCAAGGTTGCCAAATTCACCGAGCGGCAAAGAAGTGCGCAAAATATTTTGGTTGGCGTCGCGAGAGAAAAAGGTGGGGACCGTATCAATTATTTTGGTCCAATTTTTTGGCGGTTCAGCTATGCCTTCACTCCGAAGTAAATCCCGATTGTAGTACATTACCAGCGGGTCCACCGCCAAGGGCAAAGCCATCGTTGAATCATTTAAAAGGTACAAATCACCCACATCGGCAAAAGTATCAAGAAAATCCCGCTCCGGATAAGTAGTATAAGGGATAGGATGAATTCGTTCATTTTGCGTCCACAAAAGTTCGGGTGGAATAAATAATAAATCTGGACCCCGACCGCTCGCCAGTTCACTTACAAAATCAGACTCCAGTATGGCAATACTCGGTTTTGCTATATATGAAAGATAGAAAGTTTCGCGATATTCTTTATTAAAATTATTGATAATCCCCTCCATCGTATTCCTAGGGAATACTCCCCAAATCTCAAGTTGTACCACCTCTTTATTTTCCGAACCACCTCCAAACCCCGGAATAATCCCCGAAAAGACCAGCACGCCAATCACCGCAAAAAAGATAAATCCGGCGATAAGGACGAGCTGAAATGTGGTTAAACTTTTCATCGCTAATTTGGCATTAAACTTAAACTGCTGACTAAACCGTAATGATGGTCGCCGGCGCTAAACTTTTTTAAAACCTTGAATCCCAGTTCGCCTAAAATCTTTTCCAGCTCGGCGGGTTTAATAATCGCAGTAGCAGTGGGACCCAAGTTGCCGTACGAATCTTCCCAATCAATAATCACCAAACGCCCGTCGGGTTTTAAAATTCGTTTTGCCTCTTTAAGAATAGAATATTTGGCCGACGATTGAAACAGCACATTGGAGATGAGCACCAAATCCAAACTCCGTTCCGGAATTTTGGAACCGCCGGCTTTTTCCACATCGCCCCAAATAACTTCAAGATTGGAAATTTTTAACCGCACGGCTTCTTGCGAAAGTCGCGCCAGTAAATCTTTTTGCACTTCAATGGCGTAAACTTTGCCCGACATTCCCACGCGTTTCGCCAACGGCAAAGAGTAAGCGCCAATACCAGCGCCAAAATCCGCCACCGTCATCCCCTCTTCTATTTTAAAATTATTAAGATTATCTTCCGGTCGATTAAACACCTAAAGATTATACTACAAGCAAGAATTATTTGATATAATCAAGTGGTGAATAATTTCTAACCCCTCTAACTCCCCTTACTCTAAGGGGAGGACTCCCTCCTTAATGTAAGGAGGGCTGGGGAGGTTATAATCACAAGCAAGTGAGCGATGCCAAGAAGTCGTCGGGGCGGAGTTTCATTACACGAA
>JBBTTN010000070.1:0-2593 GCA_038064235.1 Patescibacteria group bacterium | reverse complement strand
CCTAGCCGGCAAAGTGTAGCCTAGGCCAACCACGCTCAAGACTAACAATAATAAATCTTTTTTAATCAATAATAAATAATTATGAATTTATGGCACGAGGTGGATTCGGGGACTAAAGAAAATATCAATGTCATCATTGAAATCCCCAAGGGTTCCAATAATAAATATGAAATTGATAAGGCGACGGGTTTAATTGCTCTTGACCGCGTTTTACACAGCGCCCAAACTTTTCCTTTTGACTACGGTTTTGTGCCCCAAACACTTTGGGACGACAATGACGCGCTAGATGTAATTATTCTCACCACCAATCCTTTAGCTTCAGGAATTTTAGTCCACGCGCGACCCGTAGCAATAATGAGAATGATTGATAGTGGTGAAGCCGATGATAAACTAATCGCCGTGCCCACCGATGATCCGCGCTGGCAAGAAGTTAATGACCTCGCGGATATCAATCCTCATCAAATTAAAGAAATTGAGCATTTCTTCAACACTTACAAACAACTGCAAAATAAAAAAGTGGAAGTGAAGGGTTTTGAAGGCAAAGTGGAGGCGGAAAAGGCTTTCGCGCGCTCGCGAGAATTATACTCGGCAAAATTTGGCAAAACTAAATAAAAAGAGTAAGATAATTATAGAATTTATTATTAATTATAATTATTTTATATGTTTAAAAAAGCTTTATTATTGTTAGTCTTGAGCGTGGTTGGCCTAGGCTACACTTTGCCGGCTAGGGCGGAAAACAGCACTTCCACTAATCAAGGCGAGAGAGCAGAAAAAAAGGATGAACGCCCACTTCGCGAACGCGCCAAAGAATGGAAAATTGAACGACGCGAACGCGTTAAGGCGGAAATAAATCGCATCCGCGAACGCTTCCCCGTAGCGTTTGAACGAAGTGACCGTTTGATTGCCAAAATTGAGGAACGAATTGCCATGTTTGAAGAAAAAGGTATTAATGTTATCGTCGCCAAAGCTAAAATGGCTGAGACCAAAACTTTAATCACTGAAGCCAAAGCGTTGTTTGAAACCCTGAAAAGCAAAATTGAATTAGCGGGAACGCAATTAACCAATGAGAAAGTTAGACCGTTATTGTTGCTTGAGGAAACTCGCACGGTAATTAGAAATTTGGTGGAAAAAATTAAGTTGGCACATAGCAAAGTTCGCGAAGCAGTGCAGGCGTTAAAAGAAGCGCGACTTGAAGCGAGACCGACTGATCGGATAATTAATAATTAAATAAAAAATTATGGATCAAATTAACCAAAACGAAATCGTGGGCGGGGCAGAACATCATTCCAAAGGCCCCACCATTAGCGCCATTATTATTGTAATTATTTTGATTCTTGGTGGCGCCTATTTACTTCTTAGTAAGGATAATGGTACCGAGGTTAACCCTCCAGAGGGAGGTTTAACCTCGGGTTCCGCTACTGGCGAAAATGGCTTCACCACCACACCCGACCCCACCGATGTGAGCGATTTAGAAGCTACTGTTAGCGCTGAGAGTCCCGACTTTTTGGATGCCGATGTTAGCGCGCTAGAAGTAGAACTCCAATAAAATCTGACAATAGTGATGGAAATTAAACTCACCAATTTAGCCAACTCGGAAATCGAGCTGGAGGGAGAAATTGCTTCGGCGGATTTTGACGCTAAGCGTGATTCCGCTCTTAAACGCTTGCAAACGCAAGTGAAGATTGATGGCTTCCGCGAGGGGCATGTACCCGAGACAGTCTTGGAAAATAAACTCGGTTCAGAACGAATTCTTTTGGAAATGGCGGAACTGGCGCTCGCGGAATGGTACCCAAAAATTGTGGCAGAGAAAAAACTTGATGTAATTGGCCGACCCGAGATTACCATTACCAAAATTGCCAAGGGTAATCCTTTGGGTTTCAAAATCAAAACCGCCTTGGCGCCGAAGTTGACTTTGCCCGACTACCGAACCATCGCCCGTGAGATTAATAAAGGGCGGGAAAAAAAGGAACCCGAGGTGAGCGCCGAGGAAGTTAAAAAAGTGCTTGAAGAAATCACCAAAAATCAAAAAGAAAATAAGGAAACAAAACTCCCCACCGAAGACGAGGTCAAAAAATATTTGCTGGAAGAAAAAACCCGCAAAGCTCACGAAAAGAATCGTCTCTCGTTAATTGACGCTTTGGCAAACGCCATCACGCTAGAAATCCCGCCAATTTTAATTGAGAACGAATTGGAAAAAATGGTGGCAGAAATGAAAAATGACATTACCGTAATGGGTTTGAAGTTTGAAGATTATTTGAAGCACTTAAAAAAGACCGAGGCGGATTTAAAAAAAGATTGGCAAGCGGGCGCGCGAAAGAGAATTGTGACGGCGCTCGCGCTAACCGAAATCGGCGTTAAAGAAAATCTTAAAGCCAGTGAAAAAGAACTAAAACCGCATTTGAAAACCCTGACGCTTGAACACCAAGACGCCGACCCGGCGCGCCTGCGCGCTTACTTGGAAAACGCCCTCGCCAATGAAAAAACCTTGCAATTTTTAGAAAGTCTGGTTTAATTAAAAAATCATTATGTTAATCCCAAACGTAATTGAAAAGTCGCCTTTTGGTGAACGCGCCTACGATATTTACTCTAGGCT
>JBBTTN010000069.1:0-1522 GCA_038064235.1 Patescibacteria group bacterium | reverse complement strand
TTGCTCAGGTCAAGAAATATTCTTGGGCCAAGATGGCTTCTCAAACATGGGAAATATACCAAAACGTGTTGCGCTAGTTTACGATTGGGTTGATACCTGGGGAGGAGCAGAAAGAGCACTTTTGGTCTTGCACGAAATGTTTCCAGATGCTCCACTCTACACGGGTGTCTATGATCCAGTTCGTGCTCCTTGGGCCAAAGTATTTTCTAAAATATATGCACCAAAGATTAGTTTTAAACATGAATATTTTCCTTGGTTACTTCCATTTATCTTTGAATCATATAACTTTGATCAATATGATCTGGTGATTTCTGTTTCTTCGTTTGCTGCCAAGGGCATTATTACTAAACCATACACTACTCACATCAATTACTGCCTAACCCCAACCAGATTTTTGTGGAGTCACGCCAGCCAATATGGTGCAGACAAATATGGACCATTGTTTGAATATTTAAAGTCTTGGGACAAAGTAGCCAGTAGACGGCCAGACAAAATAATCGCCATTTCTAAGACGGTCCAAGAAAGGATCAAAAGTTATTACGGTTTGAAGAGTGAAGTAGTGTATCCACCTGTGGATGTGGAAATTCACAACCAAGAACATCCCAGGCCTGCCTTGGAAGATTTTTTTATATATATAGGAAGACTAGTGGCTTACAAACAAGTCCAAGTTTTAGTCGAGGTCTTTAATGATTTGAAGTGGCCTTTAGCTATTGTTGGTAGTGGCAATATGGAAGAAAAATTAAAGAAAATAGCCTTGCCACACATTGTGTTTTTGGGTCAACTGGGAGATGCAGAGATGAATTCATATTTACATCACAGTCGAGGCTTAGTTTACTTTCATGAGGAAGATTTCGGCATAGTGCCTATTGAAGCTATGGCAGCTGGTATTCCCGTGATTGGCCTAAATAAAGGTGGGGTGACAGAAACCGTAATTCATGGAAAAACAGGCTATTTAGGGGATGATTTGAAGGATTCACTTTTACAGTTTGTAAATATGGAATTTGATCCTCAAGTTTTACGGGAACACGCCCGCCAGTTTGACAAAGATAGATTTAAAAAGGAATTTTTGTTACACTGTACAGACCGGTCATGAATTACGAGACTTTCAAAAGAATCATGGATATCTTTTTGGCCGTATCCTTGGGAATTATTTTTTTACCTATAAGTTTGATTGTTGCAGTTGCCATTAAACTGGAATCACCAGATGGTCCGATATTTGCTGATACACCTCCCCGAGTTGGTAAAAATGGCAAGCTGTTTGTAACCTATAAATTTCGTTCCATGATTCCAAACGCGGTTAATTATCTAAAAGAACATCCAGAGCTATTTGAAAAATACAAAAAAAACAGTTTTAAATTAGTTGACGATCCTCGAGTTACAAATGTGGGCAGATTTATCCGTAAATATTCATTGGATGAGGTTCCCCAATTTATTAATGTTTTATTAGGAGACATGAGTCTGATTGGTCCCAGACCATATTATAAAGATGAATTGGAAGAGCAGCAAAGTAAGTACCCATTTA
>JBBTTN010000068.1:0-3044 GCA_038064235.1 Patescibacteria group bacterium | reverse complement strand
ACGATCTCCTTTTATTTGCCATACCGTATTCCGATATCAATCAGAAGTAGGCGAGGCGATTTTCAATCAACTTTCACATTAGCATAATGACAGAGAAAGTCAACTCTCAACAACTTGGTACGACCGTGCCGAAATGTTGAGAGGGGATTATAAATTTTTACAAAAAAAGCCGGTGTGGAGATGAGCTCGTTGCTCATTCTCCCACCGGCTGTGACCACCTAGCTACCAGGAACTAGGCAATCTTATTCTCCTTCTGTTCCTTCTTTTTTCGACCCAAATAAACAATTGCCGTTCCGACTCCCGTGATGAGCCACGTGACCGGCTCGGGGACGACGACTGCTGAGATCGAATATGCGCTGGGGTCAATGACCCCATGAAAATGTCCGTTGAAGTTATAATAGATTGATGAAAGTTCACCATCATCATAAACTTCTTGAACATTAAAGTTGGGAGTGACTTCCAAACTCGAGCCGAGAATTGAATTCACCGTCAGGTGCGATGAAATGTCTCCGTAAAGACTCGGCCCACCCACAGTGAGACCCTTGCCCCCGCCGCCAAAATCATAGAAGCTTGCGTAGATATCGCCCTGAATTCGCAACGGTTCAAAGAAGAGCACCTCCCAATCAGGTTCACCGGGAACCTGATTGAAATGAACACTGGTTTCGGAGTAACTAAACCCCGAATGTCCGCGCTGGTCAAACGGTTGCGCTCCAGGCTCGATGGGGCGAATATCCCCGTAAAAGTTTGCGTCGAAGTGAATGCTTGGGACATCTTCACCCTTCTTGTACATGGTATAGAGAGAGAAATTTGTGCCGATGTTTGTCGGCATAAAGTCTCCCGAAATACCGGCGCTGCCCCGATCACCATCCAAGTCAGCCTGTGACCACAGGTTGAAGCCAAACGGCGTCGCCTCCACCTTCTGCCCTCCGGAAAGCACCATGGTCAGTGCGACCATAATGCCCAACAACCAATTCGTCGTTCTCATAACGCCTTCTCCTTGTCAAAGTTTGGTTAGAAAATGGCTCAACACGAGCCTTTATCTACTTTCTTCCACTTTTCCTAACCATCAACTCATAGGTTAGCATACTCCAGTTTATTTGTCAATAATGTGATAGAAAATAAATTTGTTATGATAAATAGATGAATGAAAATAAAAAAATTTTACTCTCCGGCGTTAAGCCCACCGGTCGACCGCATCTCGGCAATTATTTTGGCGCGATGAAGCAATTTGGGGATTTGCAAAATGATTATAATTGTTTTTTTATGCTCGCCGATTATCACGCGATTACTAACGAACAAAATCCCGAAAAGTTGCGTCAAGACACTTTGGATTTAGCGCTTGATTATTTAGCCATCGGACTTGACCCGAATAAAGTCACAATTTTTAAACAGTCAGCAGTGCCGGCGCATACCGAGCTCGCGTGGATTTTTAATTGTCTCACCACGATGCCGTACTTAATGCGCGGCCACGCGTTTAAGGATGCCGAGACAAAAAATCACGAAGTGAGCGTGGGCCTGTTTGATTATCCTTTATTGATGTCAGCGGATATTTTACTTTACGATACCGAGGTGGTGCCAGTGGGTTTGGATCAAAAACAACATTTGGAAATTGCGCGCGACATGGCGGAAAAATTTAATCGTATTTATGGTTCGGCATTTAAATTACCTAAACCGTTAATAATGCCCGAAGTCCAAACCGTGATTGGTCTTGACGGGCAAAAAATGAGCAAGAGTTATAAAAATACGATACCGCTTTTTGTGGAAGAAGTGGAACTTAAGCAATTAGTGATGAGTATTAAAACTGATTCTAAAGGTGAAGGTGAACCAAAAAATACGGAGGAATGTAATGTTTTTGCCTTGCATAAATTAGTTAGTCAAAATGATTTGCCGGAATTAAAGAAAAGATATTTAGAGGGTGGAATTGGTTATAAAGAAGCTAAAGAAATTTTATTTAAAAATTTAAACGCGTTTCTCGCGCCAATGCGCGAGCGCCGTAAGGAGATTGTCAAAGACACAGAAAAAGTTAAGGTAATATTAGAACAGGGCGGGGCTAAAGCTCGTGAAATCACCGCGATTAAAATGGCTAAAGTGAGAGAGCTTGTGGGGGTGAATTAAAGTCTATAATATATTGAACATGCAAAGAACTTATATTGCAGAGCTTGGTAAACATGTAGGTGAGGAAGTGAGCATTTCCGGCTGGGTGGCGGTCCGGCGCGATCAGGGCAAGATGATATTTTTTGACTTTCGCGATGCCACGGGCATTGTGCAAGGCGTAATTCTTTCAGGAGCAAAAGAGGCGCATACGGTGGGGGAAAAGTTACGTACCGAGTGGGTGGTGAGCGTGCAAGGCAAAGTTAACAAACGACCAGAAAAAAATATTCAAAAAGATAAAATAAATGGCGATATTGAGTTGGAAATTTTAGCAATTGAAGTGCTAAACGAAGCTACCACTCCAGTGTTTGATATTGGCACCGACGGGCGCGAAGTGGGTGAGGATAGTCGTCTGGAATATCGTTACTTGGATTTACGTCGAGGGCGAATGCAGAAAAATTTGCGTCTGCGTCACAAGATCACCAAACTCATTCGTGATCACCTGTCTTCTAAAAATTTCACCGAAGTGGAAACGCCGATTCTTACAAAAAGCACGCCCGAGGGCGCACGAGATTATGTGGTGCCATCGCGACTTTACACGGGTAAATTTTATGCTTTACCTCAATCACCTCAACAATATAAACAACTTTTGATGGTGGCGGGATTTGAACGCTACTTTCAAATTGCGCGTTGTTTTCGGGATGAAGATACGCGCGGTGATCGTCAACCGGAATTTACTCAACTGGATTTGGAAATGAGTTTTGTTGATCGCGAGGCGGTGATGGCATTGAACGAAGAGTTGTTAATTAAAATTGTGACCGAACTTTTTCCTGAAAAGAAAATCCAAACATTGCCTTTTCCGCGGATTACATATAAAGAGGCGATGAATAAATATGGCACCGACCGACCAGATATAAGATAAAATAAAGAAGACTCTAATTTACTTGCCTTTT
>JBBTTN010000067.1:0-1602 GCA_038064235.1 Patescibacteria group bacterium | reverse complement strand
CCGGAACATTGGCGCCAAGGTTGCCAAGTACTGACGCCGTAACGGTAATGCAGGCAAAAAGAACACAGTTTGAGTATGATTTAGGATACGCACAGTCAAGTTTGGAGCAGTGCCAGAACCTGAAGACGACAGTATTCTCGCCAACGCCGAGTGCGGGTTCGCAGTAGAGAGTGGGGAGCTTTCAGCTTATAGCTGTTAGCTGACAGAAAAAATAAATGAAAAACGTAGATACAAAATTAAATGAAAAACTAAAAGCTGTAAGCTGTAAGCTACAAGCTTTTTTCTCTGTGCCCTCCCTCAGAAAACTGGTGCCGGGGTTGGTATTGCTTTCTTTTGTCTTGTCGGGAATCTTGGCGCCGGTTTCGTTTTCAGATAAAAATTATGGTTTGATTGAAACAAAAATTGTTTCGGCAACAAACCATACTCCGACAAAATCAGATCCAACCAGAGGAACTGGGACATTAAAAGGAAGTGCTCAAGCATATACAAAGTCAGGTGGCAAAACAGCCGTACCGCCCAATGTAATCAAAAGTCCCTTCTCTTGCGGTGTCTTTGGGGACAGCAACTTGTTGGGGTGCGTGGGCCAAGTAATCTTGGGACTAATTTATATTCCTTCAACTTATATTATTGCTCTGGCCGGATGGTTATTTGACATAACTTTGGCCTTTACCTTAAGTACAAAAATTCTAAATTTGGATTTTGCTAAAAACGGCTGGGTAGTAACGAGGGATTTGGCAAATATGTTCTTCATTTTTATTCTTCTTTATATTGCCATCGCCACGATCTTGGAAATTGCCGCCTATAATGCCAAGGCCCTGCTTGCCAGACTTATAATTGTGGCCTTACTTCTTAACTTCAGCCTATTCTTTACTCGCGTAATTATAGATGCTTCCAATATTTTAGCTCTGGCTTTTTATGACAGGATTAGTAGCGCCAGTAAAGAGTGGGAAAGGGGTGAGTTGAGTAATCTTATTAAAATTAAAGATGAAAAAGGCAACCTGTTTTTCAGTGTCGCCCCAAAGGGCATATCAGCGGGTTTGGTGGCAGCATTTGACCCACAAAAACTGGCTGGCGGGAGTAAGGATGGCGCAGAAATTATAGCGGCATTTGCAAAGGATGCTCCCGCCAAGCTTATCTTTATATTTATATTTTTATCAGCCATATTACTAACGGCCGCCTGGGCGTTTTTCTCTGTGGCATTTCTTTTTATAACAAGGACGGCAATTCTTTGGTTCTTAATGGCAACAGCGCCTATCGCTTTTGCAGCAATTATTTTACCAAAAACCAGGGACATATTCACAAAGTGGTGGGGGGAGCTTATAAACAAGTCTTTCTGCGTGGCAATATTTGTGTTTTTCCTTTGGCTTATAACGATGTTCGCGGAAACACCTTTTCTTAAGGAATTTAGCGATGCCGGGAAAGGGGGATTTATAGCCAACGTAAAAAGTTTTGGTGGTGAGTCGCCAGATACCGGCTTTTTGATTGCAACATTGATTATGCTTCTCCAGTTTTTGGTTCTTCTTATTATGATAATAGTCGCCAAGCAACAGACGCAGAAAATGTGCGGGGCGGTGGCAGGCTTTTCAATGAACATGGTGAGCG
>JBBTTN010000066.1:0-6144 GCA_038064235.1 Patescibacteria group bacterium | reverse complement strand
TGGCTGGCGCGCGTTCCACTTGGAGCAGTTTAGTTTTTACCGCGCAAAGTTTTGGAGAACTTTTTGCCAGTATCGGTAAAGGTGAGAGTGAAATTTTAAAACAAGTGAGTGGTCCCGTGGGGATTGTGGGTTTGGTAGGTGAGGCTTCCAATGCTGGATTGGCCTCATTGATACTTTTGACTTCGTTAATTTCTATTAATCTGGCGGTGTTAAATTTACTGCCCTTTCCGGCGTTGGATGGTGGGCGATTGGTGATTTTAGGTATTGAGGCAATCGTTCGCCGAAAAATTAAACCCTCAATCGTTAACGGCATTAATCTGGTTGGCTTCTTCCTGCTTATCCTAATGATGCTCGCCGTCACCTTTTCCGACATCGTCAAGTTGATTTAAAAAGTGATTTTATGGGTAAAAAGTTTAGGGAATTATTGATTGAAAGAAAAAGTGAGTATCTTAAATGGATCCCAATTTATTGTTCAGCTATTAGGGACTATGTTTTCTTTAATATGCAAGGGTTTAACCATTTGCGATTTGAAATAAATAACACCCCACGACATCCTAAAACGGCGATGTATAAAATGGGTTTACTCCCTCTAGTAAGGCCCGTCATTCATTCTGCCACTAAAGTGGATGAGTATCAGCGGAGATTGTCTCCTGTGGGTGGTAGTAGAAGTAAAGTCTTGAAAGAATTTGAATACTGGGCAATAACTGCTGTTGTTGGAAAACAAAATACTAAATTAAAAGTTATCTTGAGAAGAGCAATTGGTGGGGAGAAAATATATTTTTGGAGCGTGATGAAATTAACCTAGAACCAAAAAATCCCCATATATAGGGGGTGATTTGGTGTGCCCGTCTCGGCTTTGGAATTCCTTATCCGAAATAAGCTTGCGCCCACGGACACGCTCATATTATAAACATAATCCTAAACAAAAAGCAAGCTTATGTTGGGGAGAAGTTACTTAACACTTTGAAGAGGTGCTTTTGACTTTTTTTGACCTCTTTAAATTTTTAGCGTAAGATTGGGGGAAATGAGACAGAGCGCCCTTTTTACTAAGACCCGTAAAGAAGCCCCAAACAATGAAGTGGCGAAAAATGCCAGTCTCTTGATTCGGGGCGGGTTTATTGCCAAAGAACTTTCTGGCGTCTATTCTTTTCTCCCACTTGGTTTGCGGGTCTTGAATAAAATAAATAATCTGATTCGTCGAGAAATGGAAAGTTTGGGCGCGTTGGAAGTGGCAATGTCGGTTTTACAAAATGAAGAACCGTGGCGTTTAAGTGGTCGCCATGAATTAGCGGTGTGGTTTAAAACTAAATTACGAGAGGGTGGCGAACTTGGATTGGGTTGGACTCATGAGGAAGCGATTACCACAATAATGAAGGACCATTTGCAATCGTATCGTGATTTACCGCGTGTGATTTATCAAATTCAAACCAAGTTTCGCAATGAAGAACGCGCCAAAAGTGGCCTCTTGCGTGGTCGAGAATTTTTAATGAAAGATATGTATTCATTTCATCCTGATGAAAAGTCTCTTGATGAATTTTACGACAAAGTTAAAAATGCTTATTTAAATATATTTAATGCCGTGGGTTTAGGCAAGTCAACTTATCTTACGGTGGCATCGGGCGGAGCCTTTTCCGAATGGAGTCACGAGTTCCAAACTTTATCGGAAACTGGCGAGGATACCGTTTATCTTGAAGAGGGTAATCAACTAGCAATTAATGAAGAAGTTTATAGTGAGGAAGTCGCGAGTAAGTTTGGTCTTGACCCAAAGCGTTTAACGACTAAAAAAGCGATTGAAGTGGGTAATATTTTCAAACTTGGTTCGCGTTTTAGTGAACCGCTGGGGCTTAAATATCTTGACGAAAACTCAAAATCCCAACCAGTGATTATGGGCAGTTACGGTCTTGGCCCATCGCGGTTGATGGGAGTAATTGCCGAGACACTGTCTGATAACAAGGGATTAGTTTGGCCAGCGATTGTGGCGCCGTTTAAAGTTCATTTAATTTTAATTACTAAAGACGCAAACAGTGAGACGGCAAAAAAGGCCAATGATTTTTATAATGATTTACTTAAGTGGGGGATTGAGGTGCTTTACGATGACCGCGCTGTTTCGCCGGGCGAAAAGTTGGCCGATGCCGACTTGCTCGGTTTGCCATATCGTTTAGTGATTAGCGATCGCGCTTTGGCGACGGGTGGCGTAGAGTGGAAAGAGCGCCACGCGAGTGAGAGTAAGATGTTGAGTTTTGACGAAGCCCTTAAAAAAATAAATGAATAAATGGTTGCAAAAAATTTATCGGGCGTTTTCGCCCGATATTGGTATTGATTTAGGCACCGCGAACACGCTGGTGTATTTGGCGGGTCACGGCGTGGTGATTGATGAACCGACGATTGTGGCGCTTAATGAAAAAACCGGTCGGTTGGTTGCCATTGGCAATGACGCCAAACAAATGATTGGTCGCACGCCAGCACACATTACCGTGGTGCGACCGTTGGTGGATGGCGTTATTTCCAATTTTGAAATTACCGAAGAGATGTTGGCGTATTTTATTCGACGGGCACGCAAACTGGATCCAAAAAAATTCTTGCGACCCCGCGTGTTGGTGGGCGTGCCCTCGGGCATTACCAATGTGGAGATTCGGGCAGTGCGCGATGCGGTCAAAAATGCTGGCGCGCGCGAGGTGTTTATTGTGGAGGAACCGATAGCAGCCGCGCTTGGCATTAAACTGCCGACCCATGAACCAGTCGGCAGTTTTATTGTGGACATCGGTGGTGGCACTTGCGACATCGCGGTCATTTCACTCGGCGGAATTGTCAAAGCTAAAAATTTACGCGTGGCGGGTGACCATTTAAATCATGACATTATTTCCTATGTGCGCGATGAATTTAAAATTTTATTAGGCGAAAAAACCGCCGAAGAAGTTAAACTGGCTATCGGTTCAATTTGGAATGAGGGCGAAGCGTTGGAAGCCATTGTGCGCGGTCGAGACTTGGTTACCGGTTTGCCGAAAGAAGTGGTGTTGACCGATTCCGATATTAAAGAAGCAATTGCTAAATCCATCGTCTTGTTGATTGAAGGGATTAAGTAGGTGTTGGAAGCCACGCCACCGGAAGTAATTTCTGATGTGATGCATAAAGGCATTGTGTTGGTGGGTGGCGGTTCGCTGATTCGCGGTTTAAAAGAAGTGTTAGAAAAAGAATTAAAAATTCCGATTCATTTAGCCGATGACCCGTTAACGGCGGTGGTTCGGGGCACGGGCGTAGTGTTGGAAAATTTGGAAACTTATCATGAAGTTTTAATTGAAGACGATGACATCAGACAACAAGATATTTAAAGATTCTTATGTTGTCAGACGCCGAGGCAATTACGGTTGGCAAAAAATTATTTGGTTTGTTGCGATAATTATTTTTATTTATTTTGGTGGTCAGTATTTTTTTAATTGGCTACGACCGACCGCGGTAACAGTGGCGCGTCCAGTTTTGCAAATGGAAACAAATACGCGAAACACCGCCGATACTTGGCAAGGTTTATTTCGTTCAAAGTTAACTTTGGAAATGGAAAATGATCGTTTGCGGACGGAATTAAATGCTTTAAAGGCGCAAAGTTTGGGTTATGGAATATTAATTGATGAGAACATTCGTTTGCGAGAAATTCTTGGTCGCGCTAATAATAATTCGCCTCCAATTATTGCTTCGCTTTTAGCGGTGCCCAACGATGACTTTCCTTTTGGTTTGATTTTACTTGATGTGGGGCGAACTAACACTACTCGTGAATTAACGGTTGGCGATGAAGTGCGCGTGGGGAATAATGTGATTTTAGCGCGAATTGTGGAGGTGAGCGATACCTATTCCAAAGCGCGTTTACTTTCTGCAAGTGGTGAGGCCACGCCGGTGATTATTGGCGCCGATAATTTGGCAGCCGAAGCCAAAGGCGCTGGTGGCGGTAATTTTACGGTTTCCTTACCTCGAGGTGTTAATGTGGAACCCGGTGATTTAATTAAATTATCTAGCGCGGGCGAGGAATTAACGCTTGGGGTGGTGGCGGAAGTCACTGGTGAGCCAAGCGACTCGTTTCAAACGGTGCTTTTCAAAAGTCCGATTAACATTAATGAAATTAGAAATGTAGAAATTTATGCTCGTTAGATTTTTAAGTTATTGTTTGATGTTTTTAACGGCGCTGTTTCTGCCGTGGTGGGGGGTGTTGGCGGTGGGCGCGCTCGGTTTAATTTTATTTAATAATTTTTTTGAAATAATATTTGCTGGTTTTTGGTTTGATTTACTTTATGGTTCCAGCGCGTTGCCGGTGACCACAACCTTTTATTTAACTTTCGCGTCGTTGGGAATGTTTACCGTGATTAATTTTTTTAAACGCTTAATTTATCTCCATGCGCGGCTCTAAAAAAAAATATTTAATTGATCCGGATGAGACTTTTTTGGATTCCAGCAATTTGCCCTCGTTTGATGACCAACAGTTTGAAGGACGATTGGAACGACCAATTGCTCGTTTTAGTATTTATCTTTTAGGCGCGGTTTTTTTCTTAATTGTGCTGATGTTTATGATTAAAGCGGTAGATTTGCAATTAGTGAAGGGTGAAGAATTAGCCAAACGAAGTCAAAATAATACTTTGCGTCGCCTCCCGCTTTTTGCCGAACGCGGAGTGATTTATGACCGTAATAAAGTAGAATTGGCGTGGAATAATCCTGGTCGCCAGTATGCGAGCTCCACCGGTTTTTCAAATTTGCTCGGTTATATCAGTTATCCCGAGGCTAAAGATATTGCGGTGGGTAAAGATGGTGTGGAAAAACTTTTTGATAATCAACTAAAAGGAATGGTCGGAACAAAAATTGAAGAAGTGGATGTGGTGGGCGAGAAGCGTTCGGATTATATTTTAACTGAGCCGACCGATGGCTCAGCGGTAACGCTTTCAGTTGATTCACGAATCCAAGAGGAACTCGCAAAACTGATAAAAAATTTAGCGACAGAAAAAGGTTTTGGTGGTGGTGCCGGCGCGTTGCTTAATATAAAAAATGGTGAACTGTTGGCTTTGGTTACTTATCCGGAATATGATTCACAAATTTTAACTGATGGTAAAGATGCTAAAAAAATTCAAAGTTATATAAACGATTCCAGCAATCCCTTTCATCAGCGCGCGTTGTTTGGTCTTTACACGCCCGGGTCAATTTTCAAACCGATTGTGGCGGTGGGCGCGTTAAGTGAAAAAATAATTGACCCGGAAAAGAAGATTTTAAGCACGGGGAAATTAGAATTGCCTAATCCCTACGCACCTGACCAACCGTCAATTTTTAAAGATTGGAAGGCGCACGGTTGGGTTAATTTGCGAGAGGCGATTGCGGTTTCTTCCAATGTTTATTTTTATAATATCGGTGGCGGGTTTGAGGACCAAGCCGGTCTCGGGATCAGACAAATTGAACGCTACGCCAGACTTTTTGGTTTAGGCGAATCAATTATTTTAAACGGCTTGGAAACTGCCAAAGGGGTGGTGCCGAATCCATTATGGAAGGCGGACAATTTTACCGATAAAGTCTGGCGGGTAGGCGATACCTATCATACTTCTATCGGGCAATATGGCGTTCAAGTAACGCCCTTGCAGATGGCGCGCGCGATTGGCGCGATTGCCAATGGTGGCGTGCTGGTTAATCCCACTTTATTAAAAATTGAAAACTCGGGCGATGAACAACTTGCCGGCGGTCGGCAATTGCCACTGGCGAATGAAAATTTACAAATCGTGCGTGAGGGAATGAGACTGGGAGTGGAAAAAGGTACGGCGCAAAGTCTCTCGGTGCCGTTTGTAAAAGTGGCGGCGAAAACTGGTACAGCGGAACTCGGATTGTTAAAAGACGAGGTGAATTCGTGGGTGCTGGGATTTTTCCCTTATGAAAATCCAAAATATGCTTTTACCATTGTGATGGAAAAAGGAAGAAAGGAAAATCTTATCGGTAGCCCCTCAATTATGCGCGCCTTACTTGATTGGATGTACCAAAACACCCCCGAGTATTTTGGTAAAGAGATTGACCCGTGAAGGGTTTTGCGGTAGGATTACCGTAATGCAAAAAGATAAAAATTATTTTAGCGCCGAGAAATATGAGGAGTTAAAAAAGGAGCTCGAAGAATTATCCACTACCCGCCGA
>JBBTTN010000065.1:0-4471 GCA_038064235.1 Patescibacteria group bacterium | reverse complement strand
CACCGGACGGTAAAAAACAATTAGGTTACTCAGTTATTTGTCCATCTGAACAACTGTCCAAATCCTTGAGACCTTTGATCTGCATCCCCCATTGTTCCAACCTCACCCCTTCACCCCTACGCATGCGATCGACATGATACTGTCTGGAATGATTAGCTGAGCTGACGAGCCTAGCATCTGATGTTCCCAGCTCCATAACCGGGATCCCATCGCCGGCAAACAACCTGTAATCATCCGGACCACGCACTGACCTTGAAGGTGACAATGACATGTTACTACCCTTTCCACTATGGGGAACTGTTTGCGCCGGTATCCATATCGGCACTTCCGAGAATAAATCTTATCACATTTTTTCTGGAATTGGAATAGCAAGTAGAGTTAACCCGTTGTGGAGAACTTGCGCCACGGCTTGAGTGAGCGGAATACGGTAAATTGAAGCTGGACCGGCATCCAGTATTTTTTCTTTAGCATAAAAAGCGTTAAACTCGCTGGCAAGTGCAGTGAGATAAGTAGTTAGATGTTGGGGCGCTAATTCTTTTTCAGCGCGAGCGACCACCTCGGGATATTGAAGTAAGAGTTGCTCAAGAGCGCCGTCCACAAACTTGGCTGGACTAGGGACGGGTCCGTCAAATGGTAAATCGTGGAGAAAATTCTCGCGCGCTTTACTTAATACCGCTTGCGCCCGCACTAACGCGTACTGCAAATATGGTCCGGAATCGCCTTCAAGCGAGAGTGCCTGCGCCATATCAAAAATAATATTCTTACCCGGCGCTTGGCGTAAAATCGCATATTTAATCGCGCCAATTGCCACTTGTTCATTCCCCCGCGCCATAGTCTTGGCTTCTTCAATCAACATTTCCGCCGTAATCACATTGCCTGAACGCGAAGACATTTTACCGCTTGGTAAACGAAGCATGCCGTGAGATTGATGTTTAGTTTTAACCGCAAGGTCAGGATAAATTAGTGAGAGCGCTTTAAGTAAAACTTTAAAATACTCGTTGATCTCATTACCAGTTACAACAACTGATAAATAGTACGGATACTTATCATATTTAATTTTAGCTAAACCTAATTCTTTGGCTTCATATGTTGGCAAACCTTCGGAGTTGATAAAAACGCGAGTGTGTAGGCTATACTTCTCACCCGGAAAAATTACCGCATCATTTTCTCCTTTTTCAAAAACTTTACCTAAATTTTCTTTAACTAGTTGCCCCCCAAACTTACCCGTCTCACTTTCAAAAAAATAAAAATCAAACTTAGTGCCAAGTTTTTGGTAAATAGTTTCAAAATATTCCAAACTTACCTTTCGCCCCCAATCATAAAGTTTATTTATTTCTTCATCGCTTCGATCATAAACTTTTTTGTTAATTTCTATAATCTCTTTCTTGGCCACATCATTCTCCTCATACGCTTTTGAACCTGTCACATAAGCTGATCCCAATTCTTCCACTCCCCACTTTTCACTTTCATCTTTTAACTTTTGACTTCGCAAAAACCAGATGGTTTTTGCCACATGCATCCCCACATCACCCTGATAACAAGCGCGCTTAACTTCGGCCCCACTCGTTTCCACCAAACGCGAGAAGGCTTCACCAATGGTGTTCGACATCAAGTGACCAATATGAAATTCTTTAAACGGATTAGGATCGGTGTATTCAATAATTATTTTTTGCCCCACCCGGCTATTATTTAAACCATAATTTTTGCCAGCTTGATTAACTTCACTCACTACACTCGCTAAAAATTCCGATGTGAGGAAAAAATTAATAAAACCGGGTAAAGCAACCTTAACCTCACCGACTCCCGCCGGCAAATTGCTTCGCAGTTTGCCGGCAATATTTTCCGCCAGATCAACAGGCTTCTCCCCCACCTGCTTACCGAGCGCCATTGCCACATTGGTGGTGTAAGCGCCATAAGCAAAATCCTCCGGAAAATCCAGTTTAACTGCCACACTTGGCAAACCCAACTCTGCCAACATTTCTTTTATTTTATTTAAAATTTTTTCTCTCATCTTCTATTCCTTCTATCACCTATTTCCTCTAACACCTACTTCCCCGTGCTTCCAAACCCGCCTGATCCGCGCGCAGTATCAGAGAGTTCATCAACCTCCTTAATTTCCGGACTTTCCACTTTTTGGATCAACATCTGCGCCACCTTGTGGTGCTTTTCAATAGTATAACTTTTTTGCGACAAATTAATCATCCCCACTTGCACCTCACCGCGATAACCAGCGTCTACCACACCACCTAAAATCTTGAGTCCAAAATTGGCCGCCATTCCACTCTTATCCCAAATCAAACCAACGTTGCCCGTGGGGATCTCTATTGCCACCCCAGTTTGGATCCGGGTAAATTCTCCGGGTTTTAAAATTACCTCTTGGAGCGCAAACAAATCCAGCCCAGCATCCCCCGGATGCGCGTAGCTCGGCACCTTCGCCTCCAAATTTAACTTTTTAATTTTGAGAATCATAAAATAACTTTAACACATTTTAACACCTCATTTTTCACCACCTCAATCGGCTGACTGGCATCAATAATTTTATGTGGGTATTTTTTAAGCGCTTGCAAATAACCGTTGCGCACGCGTTTGTGAAAGTCTAATTTTTCCGCGTCAAAACGATTATGCCCATCGCCCCGCCCCGTAACTCTTTTTAATCCCTCGCTAGGTTCCAAGTCTAAAAAAATATACAAATCAACTTTAACTTGTTTAATAAACAACATTTCCAACTTATTAAAAATATCCAAATAATTTTCTCGCTTCCGCGCGTAAATTTGGTATGCAATCGTGGAAAGATTAAAACGATCACAAATTATATTTTGCCCTCGATTAAGCGCGGGTAAAATCTTTTCGTGCAAATGTTGTACTCGCCCAGCAGTAAAAAGCAAAAGTTCCGTCTCCACCGACATCATAGTATTTTTGGAATCAAGTAAAATTTCCCTGATTCTTTCGCCAATTTTCGTCCCTCCCGGCTCACGCGTAAAAAGATTTTTCTTTGGTGATAAATTCTCCTTCAAAAATTCCAAGCAAGTGCCTTTGCCACTCCCCTCACCACCCTCCAGCACAATAAATTTTCCTTTGGTGTGAATCATTGCTTTAAAATTTTATCAATCTTTCGCGCGATGGCGACAAAATCTTTTTCGGTTTTACCACGCGTGGTTTCGGCAGGGGTGCCCAAGCGAATACCGGATGGATCCATTGGTGAACGGGTATCAAACGGAATCGTATTTTTATTCACAATAATCCCCGCTTTTTCTAATCTGTCGCTTGCCTCTTTACCACCAATTCCTTTTCCTCCCATCCACACATCCATAAGAATTAAATGCGAGTCGGTACCACCAGAAACTAAACGCCAACCAAGTTTTTTTAATTCACCCGCCAGCGCTTTGGCATTTTTTATCACCTGCTTGGCATACTTTTTAAATTCCGGTTTACTCGCCTCCATCAAAGCCACCGCCACCGAAGCAATTTGATTAACATGCGGTCCACCCTGAAGACCGGGGAACACCGCGCGATCAATAAGCTTATCGAGAGTGGGAAATTGCTTGAGGCCGGCAACTTGTTTATCGGGCGAATTTCCCTTGTTGACCGTGAGCGCCGGAAACAAGTTGCCGACCGAAATCTTGCGACTAAAAATTAACGCCGCGCGCGGACCACGTAAAGTTTTATGAGTCGTGGTGGTTACAATGTGAGCATGTGGAAACGGACTTGGGTAAGCGCCACCAGCCACCAAGCCAGCAAGGTGCGACATGTCGACCATTAGTAGCGTCCTTCGACCCTGCTCAGGATGAACCACCGCATCGGCAATCTCGCGAAACTTTTTCCAATCAACAATTCTTGGATAAGCTGTAAAACCCGCCACAATAATCGCCGGCTTCTCGCGCATGGCGATCTTTTTTATTTCTTCATAATCCAGGACTTCACTTACCCCCTCCCTACCTCCCCCGAAGGGTGGAGGAGACCCCCTCTCCTTCGGGGAGGGGGCTGGGGGTGGGGTCATCCCGACTCCGTAGTAAACCGGCGTCCAAAATTTGCCGGTGGCGGAAACTTTATGTCCGTGCGTTAAATGTCCGCCGTGGTCCAGCGCCATCCCCATAATTTTTCCGTGCATTGGCACCAAAGCATAGTACACCGCCAAGTTTGCCGGTGAACCGGAAAGTGGTTGCACGTTCACCGCCCACTCATCAGGCTTTAATTTAAAAAGTTTGAGCGCGCGAGCTTGACAAAGTTCCTCCACTTTATCCACATTTTCATTACCGCCGTAATACCGCGCGCGCGGATAACCTTCAGCATATTTATTGTTAAATTCGCTCCCCAGCGCCGTGAGCACATCTTGATTCACATAATTCTCCGACGGGATCAAATTGATGACCTTCTTCTGCCGAATTTTCTCCGCCTTAATTAACACCTCAATTTGTTTGTCTTTCATAATACGAATGGTAGCAAAAGAATAGCGCCCTGTATATTTCACCAG
>JBBTTN010000064.1:0-1307 GCA_038064235.1 Patescibacteria group bacterium | reverse complement strand
TTATTACTGGAGAACTCACTTGTGCAGGTTGCCCTACCAAAGCCGAATTCTTTATCCCCGGAACCCAACCCGCCCGGGCTTGTAATCCAGAAAATATCAAAAAGATTTTGGAAGACAAAGTTAAAAAAGACCAAGAAGAAAGAGATAGAATTCTCAATGGGATATCCAGGTAAAATCAGGGTCTGTTGCTAATCTTTTCTCCATTACCCATTCCCAGACAATCTTGGCGATTTTTTCTGGAGCATCGACGGTAATTTCATGATCTTGTTTACTCACAAAGACACAGTGATCGTGACGTAAAGTTTTGGCTAATTTTTTCATTTCTGCTGAAGTTACCACTTGATCATTGACTCCTGAAATCAAGATGGGGTTAATTTTGAGCTTAGATAATTTTTTTGTAAAATCCGGGTTTAAAATTGAATTGGCCAACTGTCTGATCGATTCTGGATCCAGAGAATCAATTACTCTTAACACTGAGTCCTCTCGAGTTTTTAACAACTCTTTGAGATCTGATCTGATAAAACTGACCCAACCCAATATCCATTTGAAAACGTCTGGTTTTTTGATAAATTGGATAACCTTATTTGGTAACTTAATTAGAGATAGCTCTATCTTTTCAAAAAAGTTCTTTTTTACACCATCTTTTTCCCAAGGTGGTGATTGAAGAAACATGGTTTTTACTAGACTGGGTTTAGTCACAGCTAATTCCAAAAGCAAGGCCGCTCCTAATGAAGCCCCAAAGAAATTGGCCTGTTCCAAATTGATTTTTTTCAAAAAAGTTTATTATTCCTCGGGTAATATTTTTATAATCATTTTTAGAAAGAGCGTTTGTAAAACCAAATCCAGGTAAATCGATGAGGATCACTCTAAATTTTAATGACAAAGCGTTTGCGATTGGCATCAAAAAATCAGCATTGGTCAACATTCCATGAAGCATAACCAAGGGTTCTCCTTGGCCGAACTCTAAATAAGCCCACAGGTGACCATCGACATCCAAAAAATTTCTGGGCAAAGACATATATAATGTATTATATGCGTAATTACCGAAATACTCTCATTTTGATTCTGGTGTTGGCGATGATTGTCGCGATTGTAATTTCTTTGCGCGTTCTGCTTCATAATCCCAAACTTTTTTAGCGATTACTTGGAGTGCTTCATTGGCCTCGTCAAAATCTACATCTTTATTCATAATCACCAAAATAAACGAGCGATCACTTTTGACAATTCCCGAGTCTGCCCACATGGTGTCATTATTGGCAATTTTGTGAATAAAAGTAACATCTTTGGGTAGAGCTGGCCGAATCCGG
>JBBTTN010000063.1:0-2637 GCA_038064235.1 Patescibacteria group bacterium | reverse complement strand
AAGAATAAATTTAATTTGCTCGGCAATACTTTTGGGATTATTAACTTGGCATAACCAGCCGGTTTGACCCGTCTTCAAAAAGTCAGGAATTCCACCCACTGGCGTACCTACCACCGGCAAGCCCGTTGCCATCGCCTCAAGAAATGAGTTTCCAAGTCCTTCAGAAAGTGAAGCGCGGACAAACGCATCGGCTTTGGCCAAATATTCAGGAATTTGTGAGCCATCTATTTGACCTAAAAATTTAACTCTATTTTCAACGCCAATTTTACAAACAAGCTGGCGTAGGCTGTGCTCCTCTTTGCCAATCCCCAACACCCATAAACTAACCTCGGACTGGAGGTAAGTCAACGACTTAATTAAATCCGAGATTCCGTTCTTTTTTACTAATCTTGAGGTGGTGATGATGATTTTATTTTTTCTCTCCCCACTTTCTACTTTATAACTTGTCACTTTAAACTTATCTATATCTACTCCATTTGGCACTACCGTCACCGAACACTTGGCACCAAATTTTATCGCCCGCTTTGCTAAAAAATTAGAGATGGCTTGGATATGGTCAGCGCAACGATAAATCGCTTTATAAAGCGGTCTCATAAACCAAGTGCGAAGCCAAATATCAAAAAGAGAATCTCCTTCTTGAAGGGTCAGCAAATATTTAACTTTCGGGAACTGCCATTTAAAAAACAATGTCGCCAATCCTGCTTGATTCGCCATCATCGCCCACACTACATCATATGGTTCGCGTTGATGTAATCTTTTTGCTAAACGATAAGCAGTAAACGGGAAAAGATATTTTGCCAACTTACCACCACCCAAGCGTCGCACCAACGCCGTACCATACTTTTCAATCGCTGGCTGATTACCATCTAAATTAACCGTGATAATTTCAAATTCATATTCATCGCCGGCCAACCTTTCCACAATCTCGCGCAACGCCACTTCCGCGCCACCCACAAACGGATAATAAGCCAGCGAAAAAACTAAAACTCTTTTGGTTGCCATAATTTATTTTACGCCAAGCATATTCTCAAGCATATCTTTAGGAATTTCTTTGACCTCAGGCTTGGTTTCAATTTTTTTTGCCTCCTTCTCTTCCTTCATCATTGCTTCAAGTGAAGCCCGTAAATCCGCTCTTGACTTTTCACTTCCGGTTTTTGATTTTTCTGGAATTTTACTTTTAAGAAAATTTAACGGCACCATGGTTTTAGGTTTAGGTATAAATACCGTTTCTTTAGAAATGTTCGGGGCAATTGGCGGAGTCGCCGGTTGAACACGACGAATTATCGGCGATGGACTCACAGGCTTTGCCGGCGCCACTGACTCCACTGGCGTTTTAAAAACCTTCACCGTTTCTCTTTTCACCGGCGCGCCCAAACTATCAAAATCTTTAGCGCCATACCACGCTAGTGTATCCGCTTCCACTTTTAGCCGTGGTTTGGCCCAAAGGGTGCGCGAACTTTTAATAATTTCTTCTTTAAGCGACGGGGTACTTAACTGAATCGGCCCCATGCCAATTGCCGAAAATGGTGGTGAACCCACGCCGTCAATCATCAGCGTTAGATACATTTGATACTTTCCCAAATTCACAATATTCTCCTGCAAAAAAGTGGGTGAAAAAACTTTTTCTAAAACTTCCGCATCAAACGGTCCAACCCGAAAAGAAATAATTGAGCCCACGTTACCAAACACCGCCGCCCGCACCTCCTCCGACATTTGCTCAATGTATTGATGCGCAATCGTCAGCGATAATTTATATTTGCGCGCCTCGGAAAGAATGTTGGCGAAAGATTCGTTGGCAAAAGATTGAAATTCGTCTACAAAGAAATAAAATTGCGGTAAAGTTTTTAACTCGGCGTTGCCGGCGTTGGCGCGCGACATCGCCGTTAAATAAATTTTGGTAATCAACATTGAGCCGAGTAAATTGGCATTGGTTTCGCCAAGTAAACCTTTAGATAAGTTGACGATTAAAATTTTCCGTTCATCCATCATTTGGCGAAAATCAAATGAGGATTTGGACTGACCAATGATATTGCGAATCAACGGATTGGCGGTAAACTGCCCGACTTTATTTTGAATCGCCGGCACCGCCTCGGCCGCTTGGCGCTCGGTGTATTTGGCAAACTCATCAACCCAAAAAGATTTTACCGATGGGTCACTCACATTATCCACCACTTTTTTCCGGAAATCTTTATCCGCCAACATCCGATTGACGCCAAGTAGCGTTGAACCCGGATATTCAAGCAAAGCCAAAATCGTGTTAGTAAGAATATATTCCATTCGCGCCGACCACGCATCAACCCAGATTTTTTTGAAAGTGCTCATCAAGCCGGAGGCCACCAAATGCCGTTGGTCTTTGCCCACATCTTCCATCACATTAAAAGAAATCGGATGGTCCAAATCAAACGGCGCGAAATAAATCACATCGCGTATCCGCGCCTCAGGCACATAATCCAAAAGTTTTTCCGCCGTGCTACCGTGCGGGTCAATGAAGGCGATGCCGTGACCATTTTGGATATCCTGAATCGCCATATTTTCCAACATCGTAGATTTACCCATACCAGTTTTCCCGATCACATAAATGTGACGCGAACGATCTTCGGGTTTAATCCCAAAGGGTGTGCGCTTACCGCGAAAATC
>JBBTTN010000062.1:2106-3363 GCA_038064235.1 Patescibacteria group bacterium | reverse complement strand
CATTCGTATCGTTAAATATAATCAAACTCACGAAAGACTTTTTCAAACAAACCAACCACTCTTTTCGCTTCGCGTTTAGTTAAAGTAAAACCAGCTTCGTGAGCAATTTTATTTCTAATACGGTGCGCCTCCCACGCGTCCTCAAGCGAAATAAAATCACTTGCTTCCACCGCCCGCAAGCGCGTCCCCAAATCCTCGCCAGCGTAACCCATCTTTTTTACCATCTCATCTAAAATTTTATCCGCCTCAATAATCGCCAATTTCCAATTAGCTTCGTTATCACTTTCCGCATAATCAAGAATTTTTTGCCAATTTTCATTTGCCACACGCTCCACCGTAAAATCTTTTTGATTTAAACTTAGGAGTTCCAATTTTTCTTCGTGACGAAGTTTGATTAACTTTCGCGCTAAAATAATAATCAAAAAAGTGAAAATCCCCGAAAGCAAGGCCAAAATAAATTTTAACCACCATTTGGTTTCCGGAGAAATTATTTCACCCCCGCCCACCCCAAAAAGCAATTTAACAATTAAAAAATATATTAAATTAAAAAAATATTCCAGATTGAGAAAGTTTGGTTCAAAGGTGTTGGTCATAAAATTGTTTGCCTAAATTAAATAATCGCGACTCGCCGTAGGCTGGCGCCATTAATTGTAACCCTAAAGGCAAATTATTTTCATCCACGCCGGAAGGAATGGAGATTGCCGGTATGCCCGCGAGATTAGCTGGTACCGTAAAAATATCTTCCAAATACATTTGAATCGGGTCATTAACTTTTTCGCCAAAGCGAAAGGCGGGCGCCGGCGTGGTGGGAGTGGCAACAATGTCAACTGTTTTAAAAATTTCCGCCACTTCCCGAGTAATCAACTCTTTTACCGCCACCGCTTTCCGATAATAAGCATCGTAGTAACCTGAAGAAAGTACGTAGGCGCCGACCATAATCCGCCGTTTCGGCTCCGGACCAAAACCCGCTTCGCGCGTGCGAGCGTACTCCTCCCACAAATTTTCTCCCGCCTCACGAGCCCCATAACGCACCCCATCAAACCGCGCCAAATTAGTAGAAGCCTCGGCTGGTGTAATCACATAATAACAAGGCACCGCGTATTTAAAACTTGGCAAATCAATTTCAATAATTTCGTGCCCCAATTCTTTTAATTTTTTGAGTGATTCTTCAAAATTCTTTTTCACTGATTCCGTCAAACCGGCAGTTAAAAATTTGTACGGCACGCCAATTTTGTATGACTTGGAAGTCGGACTTCC
>JBBTTN010000062.1:0-2096 GCA_038064235.1 Patescibacteria group bacterium | reverse complement strand
CCGACTTCCAAGTTACCGTTGGCGGAAGTTGAATCAAGTTTGTCCACCCCTTTAATCACCTCGTAAATCATTTCCGCATCCGCCACAGTTTTGGTAATTGGACCAATACAATCAAGCGATGAAGTGAGGGCAATTAAACCGTGGCGCGAAACCCGACCATAAGTTGGTTTAAGTCCTACCACCCCACAAAAACTTGCCGGCTGACGAATGGAACCGGCGGTGTCGGAACCAAGCGCGCCGAGTGCCAAATCCCCCGCCACCGTTGCCGCCGAACCACCTGAAGAACCGCCAGGTACTCGGCTTGGGTCCCGCGGATTTTTAGTCGCGCCATACGCCGACTGCTCGGTGGAAACGCCCATGGCAAATTCATCCATATTGGTGCGCCCTAGAATTATCGCACCCGCCTCTTTAATTTTTACCGAAACAGTAGCGTCATAACTCGCCGTATAACCTTCAAGAATTTTTGACGTGGCCGAAACTTTTTTACCCTTAATTAAAATATTATCTTTAAACGCTAATGGTAAACCATGCAAAACCCCCGAGGGTAACCCTCGCTTAAATTGCTCATCAAGCGCTTCGGCGCTGGCAAGAGCATCGTCAAAAACTTCAAGATACACATTCCAATCGGGATTTTTGCTGGCAATTTCCTGCAAATAACTTTCGGTTAACTCCCGCGCGGAAAATTCTTTTTTCGCCAAACTGGCGCGGGCGGAAATCAGAGTCATTTTTTTTAAATCAAGCTTCGCCATTTTATAAAATTTTTTTCACTTTTAAACGACCATCCTGACTTTCCGGAAACGCTTTAATCAAATCCGCTGAAAATTCTCCCGCTGTGTGTGGTTCGCCATCTTCCCGCATTACATTATGTGGCAAGTGGGAATCCGTCAAAATCCCCGAGGTGTCACCTCGGTAAAACTCGGCGGTTTTGAGCTCTGAAACGTAATTTAAAATGTTATTTAAATCCGTTTCCAACTTACTCACCTCCTCCGGCGCCAAGCTTAATTTAGATAATTTAGAGAGATTAATTATCTCTTCACGACTAATCATTAACCAATCATATCACTAACCGAGCAATTTTTGAAACTCCATTTCATCAATGATTTTTACACCTAACTGTTCCGCTAAAGTAAGTTTACTGCCTGGATCTTCGCCGACGATTAAATAATCCAGATTTTTAGAAATACTGGAATGCACTCGCCCGCCGGCTTGCTTGATTAAATTTTTCGCCGAGTCGCGCGTGAAATTTTTAAGCGCGCCGGTTAACACAAAAGTTTTGCCCGTTAGCTTGCCCGACCCCCCAGGGCGGGTTTTTGATTCTTCAATTTTCACCAAACCAAGCAAGCGGGTCAGAATTTTTTGATTTTCCTTTTTACCAAACCAATTTACCACACTTTCCGCCACCATTGGTCCCACGCCGTCAATTAACGCTAATTCCTCTCGCGAAGCATTTTTAATTTTTTCTAAACTTTTAAAATGAACGGCTAAATCCTCGGCGGTTTCCTCCCCCACATTGTCTATTGATAATGAGACCAAAAATCTCGGCAAAGTTACCCTGCGATGTCGTTCAATTGAATTGACTAACTTCTCCGCGCTAGTTTCGGCAAACCTTTCCAGACCAAGCAAATCGTCTTTTTTTAATTCAAAAATATCGGCAAACTCGCTCACTAAACCATTTTCTACTAACACATCAATCACTTTTGGTCCCAAGCCCACAATATTAAACGCGCCTTTGGAAACAAAATAGTAAAGCCGACGCAAATGTTGGGCGCCAGAATTTTTATCCACCGCGCGATGCGCCGACTCGCCCGCAATTCGCTCGATCGTCCCGCATTCCGGCAATGATTTTGGAAAGCGAAAAGGTGATTCTTTTCCACTCCGAAATTCTGGCAAAACTTTCACAATATCGGGAATGATATCACCGGCTTTGCGGAGAATTACCGTGTCGCCAATTCGCACATCAAGTCGTTTAATTTCGTCTTCGTTATGTAAAGTGGCGCGCTTGACCGTGGAGCCAGCCAAAAAAACTGGTTTCAATTTGGCGATTGGGGTAATCACGCCCGTGCGACCAATTTGAAAAATAATATCTTCCACTACCG
>JBBTTN010000061.1:0-9340 GCA_038064235.1 Patescibacteria group bacterium | reverse complement strand
CACTCACTCGCGCTTCGCGCGAGCCGAATTTTGGGCTTCATACTAACTGGCTCCGGCGGTAGGATTCGAACCTACGACCAATCGCTTACATTTATCCTCTAATTGCTTAAAGGGATGGACTAGATCATCATCCTTCACTTTTCAGTGAGTGGGATGTGAGGCGCTTCGTCCGATGTTCATCGGACTACTTCCTTTCGGAATAGTCTCTACACCTTCCCACCACAACCTGATCGGATGTTGGCGGGCTCGGCTCGGTATTATCCACTTGGGACTTCACCGAATTCACCTCATTTTTCAACCCGCTTTACAACGGGAAGCTGCCTATTGACAGGCGACTGCGCTACCACTGCGCCACGCCGGAATATGATATTCATTTTTAGAATATCAATGAAGATGGTAACAAAATTAAACCAAAAACACCACATTTTAGGTACTTACTACTTTGACGACCGTCAAACTGTTAAGTACTTGATTATCAAGCCTAAGCCTCGCTGAAGTTTTTATTTAAAATTAACTTCAAACGGATACATGCCCATACTGCAGGTGCCTTTGAGAACGCCAACTTGGGGGGTGCCCACATCAAGGTCGGTGGTGCCACTGGCGACTAAATTTTTACTGAGGTTTAAACTGGGAATCCGCACGGCCGATGAGCAATCAAAAGTGCCGTTGGTGTCAAAACGGATAATGGTGGGCAAGCCGGCGGTGGCTAAACTTCGGCGTGGTAAGTAACCACCTTTAGCTTTAAGTTCCACAATTTGTACGCCGTTTTCCATTTTAACATTATCAATTGATGGAGGTTCGGCATTACTTTCATTACGTGAAAATATAAAATTGGCGCCAATCAAGGCGAGAGCCAAACCAATTGCGATTAAATTATTTCTCATTTTGATTTATTAATTTTAAATTACGAAATTTTGTAATTTATAGTCATTAAAAGTTAAAAATGGGCGGGAGCCAACCGATTATAACCAAACTGTTAATTAAATTAAAGAGGCCAAAAAAGATTACCACCAAGCCGGCGGTTTTAAAAAAGATTCCTTTCTGACTTTTTTTGCTGATGGCAAACGAACTAAAAGAGAGCAGGGCGAGCATCGGCAAAGTGCCGAGCGCAAACATTAACATTGTTATTCCGCCTTGCCAAAAATTACCGGTGGTTAAAGTGTAAAGTTGCATTGATTGAGTGAAGCCACAAGGCAAAAAGAAGGTGGCGACGCCAAGAATTAACGGCGTTAAATTATGATTGAGATTTTTTAAACGATGGACTCGTCTGCCAATAAAAGTTGGCATAGTCGGTTGCCATTTTTTAAACACCGAAAAAAGGTCAAGCAAATTAATTCCTAGAATAATTAACACCACTGCCATCAAAAAACTTAAGACAAAAACTCCTGTGGTGCCGAGCGAGAAGGTTGAGCCAATAGCGCCAATAATGCCACCCAAAATAAAAAAACTCGTTAATCGTCCGAGATGAAAGAGTGTTTGCGGTTTAACCCGATCGCCGTCTTTGGCAAAATTGGCGGAAACTGAAAGCACCAGTCCGCCCACCACCGCCATGCAAGTGGAGAGTGAAGCAACCAAGCCAATTAAAAAAGCACTGCCGTAACTGACCTTGCTCACGGAAAGTAAATTCACAATGCCGAGTTTTTGGAGGCCGATAAAAAGCAAAATAAAAATTAGAGCTATGGGCAAGGCTTTTTTTAATTCTTGCCAATTGGCTAACTTTTCGGGTGGCGTGAGGGCGAGGGTGTAACCGTGAGGTTTGAGTAATAAACTTAATTCCTCGGCTAATTCTTCCGGTGCTTGCTCCTCAAAGTGACCGGTAACTTCCACCGTGTAATTATTTAAGCTTGCTTTTACTCGGGTGATTTTTTCATGTTCGTTTAGCTCATTTTCCGTTACGACCACGCAAGCTTGGCAATGCATTCCGCGCACATGAAAAGTGTGGGTTTTTTGAGGGGGCATCTTTAATTCGTAAGATCTTTTTTCTTGGTTTCAAATTCTTCTTTATTAATTTCACCTTTGGCGTAGCGCTCTTTCAAAATCTCTAACGCTTTGGTGTTGGAGTTTCCATTTCCATTTTTGCCACTGACTTCGCGCACAATCCAAACAATAAACAAAATAAATAACGCCCAAAAGAAAAACATCATAATTCCTCCCCCAAACCACCCCATCATATTTCCGCCGTAACCTCCATAATTGTTAAATCCATACATCATAATAATAATTTAAATTAATTAATAACAATTCATTGTAGACTAAGTCGGGTTGGTTTTCAAAGAATTTTTTAACGAGCTAAAGATTGCTAGTACGATTATCCCAGTTCCTAATATCTCGATTCCGCCCAATCTTTCTCCGAACATTAACGCGATTCCTAAACCAAAAACGGGCACTAAAAATAAGCCAAGGGATAATTGCCCAATCTCGTGTCGCTGAATGAGCCAATACCAAGCCACTGACCCAAAAGCCGTGCCAAATAGCGCCAGTAAAAGTAAAATAACAATGAATTCTGTTTTCAGCATCAAACCGTAATTCGGTTGTTCGGTTATGCTGGAAAAAATAAACAATGGGAGACTGCCGATCACGAATTGCCAAGCCGTTATCAGTAAGACGGCTGATGGTTGAGCTAGATATTTTATTAGAATACTACCGATCGCGGCGCTGGCTGAAGCGGTTAGAGCCAAAAGTGGACCGGTCAGACCATAAATCGATGATTCAAAAAAAGCGGGGGAGGCAATAAAGACGACCCCAATTAAGCTTAGGATGAGGGACACGAAATCAAGTTTTGATAATCGTTCACCCAAAAATATGGTCGCCATAATGATAATGAAGAGCGGTTGCATGTTGCCTAAAATTGAAGCGATACCCGCGCCGGTTCGACCGGGACTTAAAAACATCGCCGCATAATTAATGGTGGTCGCGCTCGTGGCCACCGCTAATATCCATGGCCACAATTTTCGTTCCGGCCACAGAGGCAGTTTTAAGAATCGCAGAATGACCAGTGCTGTGCCACCGCCAATCAGGGCGCGGAGCGCGCCAAACAAAAACGGCGGGGCGTAAGCCAATCCAATTTTAATCGCGGTAAAGCAAATCGCGTAGGCAACCACGACGGTAAACATAACTGCGGTTGACTGATATCGTTGCATCATAAACTCGCCGATTATATTTTTAATTACCTGAATTATTCTTATTATTTTTATCGTCTTTTTTGTTTTCTCTAATAAGGCTTGAATTGTGTATCCATACGAAATAGGAAGCGAAGATCCAAGCAAAGACAAACATATAGACTGCGCCCAATATAAAACTTCCAGTAGTTAGCCAAGTGAAACCAGGCAATGTCTCAAAAAGCGTACGGTGAAGTTCAAGGCCTGACACACTGCGAATTGGCAAAAATCCTCCTAATACACAAAGAACATAAACTATTTCACTCCCTAATACACATTTCCAACCGTATTTTTTTAGTGAGAGATTCATGTTTTTATTTTGCATTATTAATAATATTCTGAATAATTTGATCAATTTCCTTTGGCCTTTCGCCCAGATTTACTTGCGGGAAAAACTGTTGTAGAACAATCGGACGCATACCGGAGATAAATGTCTGACCATTTTTGGTATACACATTTATTTTACAGGGCAAACAAAGTCCGATCTTGATGTCAATGTCTAAAAACTCATTGGCAAACTTGGCATTGCAAAATTCAACTATCTTAAACGGCTCTCTCTTGAAACCCTTCTCGTCTAAAGTTTTCTGCACATCGTGAACATACAAAACCCGCATGCCGGCTTTGGGAATTTCTTCTTCCACACTTCGAACCGCCTCAGTAAAAGATTTTGTTGTAATTATTGTGTAATCGAATTCCATATATCTTGTATTTTTATTTATTTGATAATGTGAGCCTTTATATTCCACAGCCACTTGGTTGTCGCTGAGGAACCGGGACCGACTGCCCAGCATCGATGCCACAACCGCTTGATTGCCGTTGAGGCGCGCTGGCGCCAACTCCGCAACCATTTCCGCCACCGTGTGAATTACCTGTCGGCGCAACCTGCGAGGCAATTTTAGCATAACCCTGCCCACTGGAATAATCTGCGCCAAGTATTTCCTGCGGATTAACATTTTGCCATTCAATATTTTTTTCTTTCAGATAAGTGGCAATGGTGAGGTAAGTATCCGGGAACCAAAAAGAATTAAGCGCTAAAGCTGACTGCCACATTTCTGGTTCACTCACGCCTTGCGATGCCATCAATTCCAAAAAGCCGAGCATCGCCATACCGTGATTACAATCGGGAAAATAAGTGGAATTTCCGCAACACGGACGATAAATTCCGCGCGAAATTTTATTCACTAGCGCTTGTTGTTCTGGCGTCAAATTGAAGAATTGATGTTTACTGTAATGATTCATCGCGTTGTCTTTAGCGATAGTCCAACCGCCGGTGGAGGCAAAATTTTGCGCCCCGCCATAATTTTTATCCATCATCGGGCCAGTTTCTAAAATTTCATTTTTTGCGCCCAAGCCGAGCGCCCACAAGAGATTAAGAATCATTCCCGAATTCTCCTCGGTAATTTTAAGCTTGCCGTTATTTTCGGCGGTCAGCAGAGCCTTCATTTCAGTCGTAAGCTCGTCGCGACTAGCGTAAAGTTGCTCAAATTTTTCACGATCAATCACTCCGGTAGCAACCAGTTGTTTTCCGAGGTTACCCCAAACCGCTGGTAACACCACCCCATTGGCTGGTAAAACTTTTTCTGTCAAAGTGTCGGTACCCCCAACACCGAGTGTTGCCAGTGGGGTTGCTAGTGTTTCTGGCTTGTTCGCGTAGATTAAGACTCCAACCATAATTGCCAGCGCAATAATTAAGATATTTTTTAACATAAATTTAATTTATTTTTTTGTTAGCTAACAGCAGTTTTTTAATTTATTTTTAATGTCCATTTCGCTTTTATTTGACTCGCCGGTTGATCCGACGACGGCATTTTTAAACAGCCACCATGTGGTCAAGTAACTCATAACGGCCAACAAAAAGTAGCCCCAGTTAAAATTCAGCAAAGCGTACATTCCGGCCAAGCTAATCGGAATTGCAATCAACTTCCAAACCATCGTCCGACTGTTTAATTTGTTAGCTAAAGTATACGAGATGCCAACAGCGCTACCACCCATCAACATCGCTAGTAGTTCATTATTCACATCGTAACCCAACCACTTGATTGTTAGTAATGTAAGCCAAAACAAACTAATCAGCGCGCAGACGGGGCAAATTTTTTTGAGGATTTTCATTTTAGAGATAGAGAATAATAATGCCAATAATAATCATTGCCAATCCCGCCCATAATTTAACGCTGTTCATTCTCACCCTTTTCCACTCTTGCATTTTTTCCAACAGAAGTTTATCCGCCGCCAACCAAAGTGTCACCACGAGCGGAATGATTAGGAGGATATTATAAAGCAAGAGATAACCAAAACCGGCGAAGTAAGTTACTTGGTCGCGCAGTAAGCCGATAACCATCAGGTACGGTCCGCCCATACAGGGGAATTGGCAAATGCCAACCAAGAGACCCAAACCGAATGCTGCCGCGAGGGAAGTTTTTTCCATTAATGCCGACATTTTGCTGTGAGCGATCGCGGGAATTTTAAGTTTGAGCGGAAAGCGTGGGAAAAATCGATTGAGCAAGTTGATGACGCCGAAGACGATGAGCAGAGTGGCGCCGAGTTTACCCATAAAGTGCGGGGTGTTGAATAAGTGCAGAACTTTCAGTAAGCCGAGACCAATCAAAAGATAGGCGCTGAAAATGCCAGCAATGTAAATGCCACCAATTTGCAAGATTTTTTTCCGCGTCATTTGCATCCCGAAAAGGAAGGCGATGGTAATCAGGAGAATAGAGAAGGAACACGGGTGAACGCTGTCTAAAATGGCGGAAAGCAAAACCAACGGCAATAGCCACGCGCCTTGATTGCTAAAGCGCCACAAGATTTCACTTATCCCCGAACTGTTTTTGAGAAGCACAATCCCCGTAAAGACGGCGATGATGACTAGTAAGATAATAATAATTCTTTTCATATAATTATTATGGAGTTACCACGGCTTTAATTTCCAGCTCCAGAATTTTACCAGACGCTTCGGTGAGATAAATAAATCGGTCAATATTGCCAACGCCGGCGGGGCCGTGAGCGTTGGGGTCATAAACCACTTTAAGTTCTCGCGATTCGCCGGCATTTATAACCTCATTGGTTCTGGTTGCGCCACCGCCATGCCCGGGCATTCCAAATGGTCCCTTTTCACCATTTCCACTTTCCAAATAAGCAGTGGTACACATACAAGAAGTCTCAATATTTTTTAGAGTTATCTCACTTGAGGTTGGATTGGTTATCTTAAAAACTTTTTCAACTTTTCCGTTAGCCATAGAGATGGCGCCAAAATCGTAAAGTTTTTCTTCAGCGATTAAACTGCCTTTAGTTTCAATGTTTGATGCTTGCGTGGCGTTTGGATTCGGCTTGCCCCACCACATTAAACTGAAGAGTCCCACGAGGGCGATAAGAGAAACAATCATCGTTTTATTTTTCATATTTTATTTTGCTTAAAGAAATAATTTAAAGACACAACAAAAACCGATCAACCAATTGTGAATTTTTAAAAAGTGGTGGCTTTAAGCGCGAACCAGTCAATAATTTTGGCGTTATCGGGGATAAGAAAAGAAAAATTATAATAACGATTTTTTTGCGTTGGTAACGCTATCGGTGGTGAGTAGTTTAAAAAAATAAAACTGGCGCCAAATAACAGAAGCAAAATAAAGCTGATGGTCAAACTAAAATTGAGGGGCGTGTTAAATGATGATAAATAAACGGAAATATGATGAAGGGTCATAGTCGCAATATTTTGCGGACAAAGTGGCGTGCCCATCATTGCAAACGGACAATTATTTTGCATCGATTCAGTGGTTCCGTGCATCATTAAGTTAAGACTAAAAAACACCATCATCGCGAATGATAACAAAATAAAGATGGTGATGATTTTCTTAAATAAAGTTGGCATCTTAAATTATTGACATTTATATTCTACAACTTTTTCGCTTTAATGCGAAGCGAATTCCCCACCACCGACACACTGGAAGCCGCCATCGCAAAGCCGGCAAAAACGGGATTTAATAACCAGCCAAAAATTGGATAAAAGGCGCCGGCGGCAAGCGGAATCCCGATGAGATTATAAACAAATGCCCAAAATAAATTTTGTTTAATCCCGCGCATGGTGATGCGTGAAAGTTTAATCGCTTGCGCAATTTTGGCAATGTCGCCACCGAGCAAAGTGATGCCGGCGGTTTCAATCGCCACATCGGTGCCCGTGCCCATCGCAATACCCACCTCGGCTTGTGCGAGCGCCGGCGCGTCGTTAACGCCATCACCGGCCATTGCCACGATATGTCCCGCGGTTTGCAGAGCTTTGATTTTTGCCAGTTTATCGGCCGGCAATATCTCGGCGAGAACCTCGTCAATGCCCACCTCGCGAGCAATGGCTTCCGCGGTATTATGATGATCCCCGGTAAGCATTACAGTTTTAAGTCCGAGCTGGTGAAGATTTTTAATGGCATCGCGACTTTCGGGCTTAATCGCGTCAGCGACCATTATCACGGCAAGCACCTCGCGCGTGGTGGCGAGGATAATCGGTGTTTGGCCTCGGCGCGTTGCCGTTTCAATTTCATTGGTGTTAAAATTAAGTTTAAGCTCCGCGAGTAATTTTAAATTGCCGGCAAAATATTCGCTGTCCGCAATCTTCCCTCTCAAACCCTTACCTTTTAAACTTTCAAAATTTTCAACTTTTTCAAGGGTGAGATTTCTTTTTTTTGCTTCGCGAAGCACCGCTTCAGCCAAAGGATGTTCCGAGCGACTTTCTAGCGTGGCGAGTAAGCCGACAATTTTTTCTTCTGATTCTTTTGAATAATTTTTAACACTAACCAATTCTGGTTTGCCTTTGGTAATGGTGCCGGTTTTATCAAAAACAATCGTGTCTACCTTGTGGAGTTTTTGTAAAGTGGTAGCGTCTTTAATTAAAATGCCAGCACGCGCGCCCTTGCCCACGCCCACAATAATTGCCGTGGGCGTGGCGAGACCAAGCGCGCACGGGCAGGCGATAACTAAAATTCCGACAAACGATGACAAACCAAAGGAAAGCGCTTGAGCAAAACCCAAATAATTAGTGCCAATAATTAACCACAGCGCCAAAGTTAAAAAGGCGAGGGCAAGCACTACGGGCACAAAAACGCCGGAGATTTTATCAGCTAACGCTTGAATCGGCGCGCGACTCGCTTGGGCATTTTCCACCATTTTTATAATTTGAGCCAACAGCGTTTCTTTACCCACTTTGGTGGCGCGGAAAATAAATGAACCGGAAGTGTTAAGTGTGCCCGCCACCACTTGGTCATCAATTTTTTTTTGCACGGGCATTGGCTCGCCGGTATTCATTGATTCATCCACAAATGATGCGCCTTCAATCACCACGCCATCAACGGCAATTTTTCCGCCCGGCTTTACGATCACCAAATCACCAGGCGTCACTTCGTTTACGGGAATTTCTTTTTCTTCGGTTCCGCGACGCACCAAAGCGGTTTTGGCGCCGAGATTGAGCAAACTCTGAATTGCTTCGCCGGTTTTTAATTTTGATTTCGCTTCCAAATATTTACCGAGCGTGATAAAGGCGATGACCACAATCGCCACATCGTAATAAGTATTTTCCACATTGAGCAAACCAGTTAATGATTCTTCAAACGCGGTGATAATAAAACTGTAAATAAACGCGGCGCTGGTACCAATACCAATTAGCGTGTCCATATTGGCTTGACCGTAACGAAGGAAACGATAAACCCCGAGCAAGTATGGTTTGCCCACCACCAGCAACATATAAGTAGCCATCACCGGCAAAAGATGATGAAAAAATTCCATCCAGATTTCCGAAAGGGGAGTAATAATTTTATAACCACTCAAAATTTCTAGCACCATAATAATAATGCTAATCACCGCGAGCGGGATGGCGGTGATGACTTTAACTTTGAGTTCGTTTAACTCTTTCACCTTATCTTGTTTAGATTGATTTAAACCAAGATGCTCGCTGTGTTCACCAACGCTCATTCCCATTGCTTCCGCGCTTTCTTCTTCCAACGAGTAACCTAACTTTTTTACCGCTTCTGATAAGTGTTGGGGATTTGTTTTGTTTTCATCAAAATTTATTTTAGCGGTTTCGGTACCGTAATTTACCTCCGCCATTTCCACCCCGTCAATTTTTTTAAAAGTTGTTTCAATAATACTGGCTCAAGAGGCGCAGTGCATTCCTTTCACTTTAAAAATTTTAGGCTGTAACATTT
>JBBTTN010000060.1:0-5694 GCA_038064235.1 Patescibacteria group bacterium | reverse complement strand
GTCAATGGTTTGGAAACCACGCCCGACCGGCTCACACCGCAAGTGGATTTAATTTTTAACGCTTTGCACGGCGAGTATGGTGAGGATGGTGAGATTCAAGCTTTGCTTGACGACTTGGGAATTCCCTACACCGGTTCGGGGCGACTGGCCTCAGCGCGCGCCATCAATAAACAGTTGACCAAGGAGGCGCTTAAAGAATCCGGCTTAAAAATGGCTGAAGGTTTGGTGGTGAGCAGTGAGGATGATATTCCACTTAAAATTAAAGAAATTTTTATGAAGTTGGCGCCACCGTGGATTATTAAACCGCTGGACTCGGGTTCCTCGGTGGGACTGGCTTACGCGCTCACGGTGAATCAATTAGCGGAGGCAATTATTGAGTCGTTAAATTATTCCGACCAAACTTTAGTGGAGCGGTATCTTCGGGGCAAAGAGGCGACTTGTGGCGTGGTGGATAACTTTCGTCAGCACGAATTTTACGCTTTGCCTCCGATAGAAATCAGAAAGCCCGAAGGTCACAAAATTTGGAATTATGAATTTAAATACAACGGTCAAACCGCCGAAGTGTGCCCGGGTAATTTTACTGATGAAGAGAAGCGCGAACTCGCTGAAGCGTCAATCAAGATTCATAAAATTTTAGGTTTGCGTCATTACTCGCGCTCCGATTTTATTGTGAATCCGCGCGGAATTTATTTTTTGGAAGTCAACACTTTACCCGGGATGACCAGTGAATCACTTTTGCCTAAAGCGCTTGAAGCGGTGGGTTGCTCTTATCCACAATTTTTAGACCATGTGATTTCCCTCGCTCTTGAAAAATAATCAAATTATTGTAGATTATAAGGGCTTGCCCTGCGTAGCCTTGGCGTAGCAGGGGCCGTTAGTCCCGACGCTCGATAGTAATCGAGGTCGGGATCCCGACCAAAACGTCGGGACTCATTTGGAATAATAATAAGGGCCGTTAGCTCATTTGGTAGAGCACCACATTTGCAATGTGGGGGTGATCGGTTCAAATCCGATACGGTCCATAAAATGGAAACTACAAAAGTCGCTTTATTTAAAGGCAAAAAAATCCGCAAAACACTTTTTCAAAATGAGTGGTGGTTTTCGGTGATTGATGTTATTGAAGTTTTGACAGATAGTAATCAACCAAGTAAATACTGGACAGCAATGAAAGCTCGAGTAAATAGTGATGATGGACTTCAGTTATCTACAATTTGTAGACAACTGAAATTAAAATCTTCTGATGGTAAAAGTATGAAACCGATTGCGTACTGTCAAGGACTCTCCTTGACATAACACCTAATTGCTAATTTGTACAGGGTTAAGAGCTATATGCTAAAATGACACCGCAATTTTCGCTATAATTAGGCTGTGTCAAACAAAGTCATTTTGCATATTGATGGGGATGCGTTTTTTGTGGGCGTGGAGGTGGCAAAAAATCCGAAGTTAAAAGGCAAACCGGTGGTGACGGGCGAGGAGCGGGGCATTGCCACGGCGCTCTCTTATGAAGCCAAGGCGCTTGGTATTACGCGTGGAATGCCGGTGTTTAAAATAAAAAAAGATTTCCCGCAGGTGATTATTTTGCCCGGTGATTATCAATCTTATGTAGAATATTCGGGTCGAATGTTTGAAATTGTGCGTCGCTACGCCGATGAGGTTGAGGAGTACAGTATTGATGAATGTTTTGCCGATCTCACCGGACTTGATAAGCCACTTAAATTAACTTATCGACAAATTGCCGAGCGAATTAAAAAGGAGATTAACGAGGAATTAAAACTCTCGGTTTCTATCGGATTGGCGCCTACCAAAGTGCTCGCTAAAGTCGCCAGCAAATGGGTAAAGCCTAACGGGCTCACCGAGATTAGATTAGCAGAGATTCCAAATTTTTTAACCAAAACTGCGATTGAGAAAGTTTGGGGCATTGGTCCGCAAACGGCGAGTAAATTAAAAAAGTTAGGCATTATTACGGCAGGGGATTTTGTAAACAAAAGTGAAGTGTGGGTAAAAAATAGTTTCTCTAAACCATATCTCGTGCTCTGGCACGAACTCCGTGGGGAATACTTGATGGAGATTGATCCAAATCCTAAAACGGTTTATTCGTCAATTCAAAAAACACGCACTTTCCATCCTGTCACTAACGATAAAATTTTTCTTCTTTCACAACTTTCCAAGCATGTGGAAGAGGCTTGCGCCAAAGCCCGGCATTATAAATTGATGCCGAAAAAAATTTCTTTTTTTCTTAAAAACCAAAATTTTAAATATTATAGTTTCGACTTCACTCTCCCCACACCCACTAACGCGCCGGAAATTATAATTGGTTTGTTGGAAAAGTATTTTAATCAAGTGCATAAAAAAGGTGTGGCCTATCGCACGGCTGGCGTAACGCTCGCGGAACTTATTCCGGCTGGGGCCAAGCAAAGTGATCTCTTTGGCGCTTCTACTCGAGCCGAAAAGTTTGAAAAGATTCATGAACAAATCGACTCGCTTGAAGGTAAATTTGGCAAACATATGGTTTATCTCGCTTCCACCCACACCGCCCGTAAACGCCAAATCAAAGGCACCGACGCCTCCGACCTCAACCACGACTTACTTTTTTTGTGATAAGATAATGAGATGGGAAGTGAAAATAATAAACTAATTGCAATTTTTGAGGAGCATCCAATTCGTCGCGCGTGGGATGAAAAACAAGAAAAATGGTTTTTCAGTGTGGTTGATATTATTGGGATTTTAACAGACCAAAATGATTTTAAAACGGCGAGAAAATATTGGAATAAATTAAAAGAAAGGCTTAAAAATGAGGGAAATCAAACGGTGACAAATTGTCACCAGTTGAAATTGGTAGCTGAGGACGGAAAAATGAGAGAGACCGATGTCGCCGATGTAGAAACAATTTTTCGTCTGGTGCAATCAGTGCCATCACCAAAAGCTGAACCGCTTAAATTATGGCTCGCTAAAGTGGGTTATGAAAGAATGCAAGAAACGGTTGACCCGGAATTATCTATTAGTCGTGGTCGTAAAAATTGGCAGTTGATGGGAAGAAGTAAAAAATGGGTGGAACAAAGAATGTTAAGTGTGGAGGTGAGAAATAAATTAACCGATTATTGGTCAGAGCATGGTATAAAGAAAAGCGATGAGTTTGCCAAATTAACAAACATTATTCATCAAGAATGGAGTGGGCTGACGGTAAAGGGTCACAAAAATTTGAAAAATTTAAAGACTCAAAATCTGCGTGACCATATGGGTGAGGCGGAATTAATCTTTACCGCACTCGCGGAAATGTCGACTCGGCAAATTTCCGAAAAAGAAAAAGCTGAAGGTTATAACCAAAATGAAATGTCGGCTCACAAAGGTGGGAAGATTTCTGGCAATGCGCGTAAGGCATTAGAAAAACAAACGGGAAAAAAGATCGTGAGTGCGGATAACTTTTTACCAAACAAAAATGAGCCGAAAAAAATAAATTAAACTAAATTTTGACATCGTTTCAATCTCGTGCTAGAGTAGGAATCTTATGTATTCACAACGATCTGGTGGAAATAAGCGTTTTGGCGGTAAGCCGAGTTCTTTCCGCGGTGGTGGCCGAGGACGCGGTTTCCCAATCAAAAAAATTGACATCTCGCGTTATATTAATAAGGCGGTGATTACCGAGGAGGTGCCGAATTTTGTGCCGGAACATCGTTTTGACGACTTTGCGATTGAGGCTAGTCTGAAACAAAACATTGCCAAGAAAGGTTATCTTGATCCCACGCCGATTCAGGACCGCATTATTCCGCACATTTTGCGCGGTGAAGATGTTGTGGGAGTTGCTAACACCGGCACCGGTAAAACGGCGGCATTTCTGATTCCACTCATTAATAAAATTATAAAAAATCGGCAAGCAGGTGTGTTGATTATGGTGCCAACGCGCGAGTTGGCGCAACAAATTACGGAAGAGTTCCGCGAGTTTGCGGTGGGGCTAAACATTCACGCCACGGTGTGCGTGGGTGGTACTGGTTTGGGTTTACAAATTTCGGAATTGCGTCGCAAGCCACATTTTGTGATCGGCACGCCCGGTCGCCTGAAGGATTTGCTGGAGCGCAAAGCTTTTTCACTTTCTGATTTTCAAACTGTGGTTTTAGACGAAGCGGATCGGATGCTTGATATGGGTTTTATTAATGATATGCGGAAAATTCTTTCGCAATTACCTAAACCGCGCCATACTTTATTTTTCTCCGCCACACTCTCGTCGGAAGTTGAGAAATTAATTGGAGAATTTTTAAACAAGCCAGCGCGAATTAGTGTTAAGACGCAAGAAATTGCTTCTTCAATTGAACAAGATGTAATTCGCGTACCAAAGGGCGCCGTTAAACTTGAGATGCTGATTGACCTTTTAATTAAACCGGAATTTAATAAAGTTTTAATTTTCGGACGCACAAAACACGGCGTGGAAAGATTGGCGAAGACTTTAGTGGAGCGGGGGATTAAAGCAGAATCCATTCACGGCAATAAATTGCAAAGTAAACGCCAAAAAGCTTTAGCTTTATTTAAAAAAGATCATGTGCAAGTGCTGGTGGCGACCGATGTGGCGGCACGCGGATTGGATATCTCCGGCGTCTCGCATGTTATCAATTACGACATCCCCGCCTCGCACGATGATTATGTTCATCGTATCGGACGCACCGGTCGCGCCGGCAAAAAAGGTATTGCCTTGACTTTTATTGAATAAGTGGCATGTCAAGGTTGCACCTTGACATGCCTAGCATAAAATAGGAAAAGGGAGTAGACTAGAAAAATGAAAACATTACTTTATTTAATTGTTGTAATTTTAGTGATTTGGTTAGGTTATAATTATATTAATAAGGATAAAAGAGCGGTGGTTTTAGATGATAAAAAAGACGATGTAATAGTGCCAGTAACGAGTACTCGTGAAGTAACTACTGGAGTTTATGAAGTAGCGAATAGGGAGAGCAAAGCCGAATGGGCGGGGAGTAAAACTTTAATTAAAGATTATTACGACAGCGGTTCAATTATGATTAAGTCGGGGACTTTAATTGTGGCGGAGAATAAAATTAACTCTGGAGAAATTATTTTTGATATGAATTCAATTACGGCATTAACTACTGGCAAAGGCGACGGGCAAGATAATCTAAGTAAACATTTAAAGTCTGAAGATTTTTTTGACGCCGTTAAATATCCGGAAGCCAAGTTTGTGGTGAAGGGAATGTATTACGCCGTGGGGCAAGCAATGTTAAGTGGCGATCTGACGATTAAAGCCGTTACTTCTCCCATCGCTATCCCCATAACTCTGGTGATTGAGAATAACAACTTAGTTCTCTCTGGTACGGCGAGCGTGGACCGCACGATTTGGGATGTACGTTATGGTTCTGGCAAATTTTTCACTGGTCTTGGTGATAAAGTAATTAACGATATTTTCACTCTCAAATTTAAGGTTGTGGCTGGTGTGGCCATGGCGCAATAATTAGCATTTCTTCTTTTGATTTTGGTTTCATTAGTTGAGTCCAAATTTCTTCAGTAATAAACGGCATAAACGGGTGGAGAATTATTAAGCTGTTTTTTAAGATTGTAAGTAGAGTGTGTTGGCGCGAAAGTTTAGTTTCCGCATTTTCTCCAATAAAAATTGTTTTGCTTTCCTCAATAATTTTATCGGCTAACTCGTGCCAAAGATAATGATAAATTTTTTCGCCGGCTAAATGATAACGA